>NZ_JBQKLL010000015.1:0-80286 GCF_052116245.1 Blautia sp. Sow4_E7 | reverse complement strand
GATGTACAGGTTTCTTTTGTCTTGCCATAATAAAAGGCCCTCCTAATGATATTTATTGTATCATAGAAGAACCTTCTAAACATTATTTTACAGAAAAAGTTTCATACTCTCTAATCGCAGTTGCCGCACTTGCACTGTTCGCACCGAACACGGTAAGCTTCATCAAAACCAGTTACGTAAACACCCTGCTTGGAATTGTAATGTTCGGTATGGGACTTACCCTGAAGCCAAATGACTTCAAAGTTGTATTCAGCCGTCCAAAAGATGTAATCATCGGCTGTATCGCCCAGTTTACTGTAATGCCCCTGCTTGCTTTTGGCCTTACAAAAGTGTTCCAGCTTCCGGCTGAGCTTGCAGTAGGTGTTATCCTTGTAGGAACCTGCCCAGGAGGTACCTCCTCCAACGTTATGACCTATCTGTCAAAAGGTGATGTGGCCCTGTCCGTTGGAATGACAGCAGTCTCTACAGTACTGGCTCCGTTTTTAACACCACTTCTTACATATTTATATGCAGGACAGAAGGTAGACGTAAACATGTTCAGCATGTTCCTCTCTATTGTAAAGGTTGTGATCGTGCCGATCGTACTTGGATTTGTGATCAACCATTTCTTCAAGAAATTTACAGAAAAAGTAGTAGAGATCCTGCCGCTGATCTCCACCACAGCAATTGTAGCCATCGTAGCAGCAGTTGTATCTGCAAACTCTGCAAAGCTGATGACATCCGGTCTTCTGATCGTGGCAGTTGTTATTCTTCATAACCTGCTTGGCTATGGCGTTGGCTACGGAATCGGCCGGGCTTTAAAACTGGATACCACAAAATGCCGTGCAATCTCCATCGAAGTCGGCATGCAGAACTCCGGCCTTGCAACATCACTTGCAACCACACACTTTGCACAGTATCCGCTGGCAACTATTCCAGGCGCTGTATTCAGTGTATGGCATAATATTTCCGGTGCTGTTCTTGCGAATATCTACGCCCGCAGTGCGGAAAAGAAAGAAGCAAAATAGAATCATGATCGGATCAGAAAACACGTCTCACAAATTTTTCCTGAGGCGTGTTTTCTATATGATAAAACTTTAACAAAAATGCAAAAAATCGGAAATTTGTGTTGATTTTATCAGTCAGTTATGTATAATATAGGATAAGGAAAAAAGGAATCAATCCGGTTCCATTCCTTGGGTTTTGTACCATAGAAGCTGCTGGCTCAGGTAATATTTCCAGAATCATTACCGTGAATCGAGGACAGCAGTCATGAATCTGCATTCGCAGATGAATTCCATTTTAGAGAAAAGAGGTTAAGTGTAAGATGGCAAAAATCGATTTAACAAAGTATGGTATTACCGGAACTACAGAAATTGTTTACAATCCCTCTTATGAAATGTTATTTGAAGAGGAGACCAAACCAGGTCTTGAGGGCTTCGAAAAAGGACAGGTCAGCGAGCTTAAGGCTGTTAACGTTATGACAGGTATTTATACCGGACGTTCTCCTAAAGACAAATATATCGTAATGGACGAGAATTCCAAAGACACCGTATGGTGGACATCTGACGAATATAAGAATGATAACCATCCTGCAACACAGGAAGCATGGGCAGCAGTAAAAGAGATCGCTAAGAAAGAGCTTTCTAATAAGAGACTTTTCGTAGTTGATGCATTCTGCGGCGCTAACAAAGATACCCGTATGGCAATCCGTTTCATCGTTGAGGTTGCTTGGCAGGCACACTTTGTAACAAACATGTTCATTCAGCCTACAGAAGAAGAGCTGAAAGACTTCGAGCCAGATTTCGTTGTTTACAACGCTTCCAAGGCTAAAGTTGAGAACTACAAAGAGTTAGGCCTTAACTCTGAGACAGCTGTAATGTTCAACATTACAAGCCGTGAGCAGGTTATCGTAAATACATGGTACGGCGGAGAGATGAAGAAAGGTATGTTCTCCATGATGAACTACTATCTGCCGCTTAAGGGCATCGCTTCCATGCACTGCTCTGCAAACACAGATATGAACGGTGAGAACACCGCTATCTTCTTCGGTCTTTCCGGAACAGGTAAGACTACACTTTCCACAGATCCTAAGAGACTTCTCATCGGTGATGACGAGCACGGCTGGGACGACAACGGAGTATTCAACTTCGAGGGCGGCTGCTACGCTAAGGTTATCAACCTTGACAAGGATTCTGAGCCAGACATCTACAATGCAATCAAGAGAAACGCTCTTCTTGAGAACGTTACACTTGATGCAGAAGGCAAGATTGATTTCGCTGATAAGAGCGTTACAGAGAACACTCGTGTATCTTATCCGATCAACCACATTGAGAAGATCGTTCGCCCGATCTCTTCCGCACCGGCTGCTAAGAATGTTATCTTCCTTTCCGCAGATGCATTCGGAGTACTGCCTCCAGTATCTATCCTGACACCAGAGCAGACTCAGTACTACTTCCTGTCTGGATTCACAGCTAAACTTGCTGGTACAGAGCGTGGAATCACAGAGCCTACACCTACATTCTCAGCTTGCTTCGGACAGGCATTCCTTGAACTGCATCCGACCAAATACGCTGAAGAGCTTGTTAAGAAAATGGAGAAGAGCGGAGCAAAAGCATACCTGGTTAACACAGGATGGAACGGAACCGGAAAACGTATCTCCATCAAAGATACCCGTGGTATCATCGATGCAATCCTCAGCGGCGCTATCTTAACAGCACCGACTAAGAAGATCCCATTCTTCAACTTTGAGGTTCCTACAGAGCTTACAGGCGTTGACACAGGTATCCTTGATCCTCGTGACACATACGCTGATGCTTCTGAGTGGGAAGTTAAAGCAAAAGATCTTGCAGATCGTTTTGTTAAGAACTTCAAGAAATATGAGGGAAATGCAGCTGGTAAAGCACTTGTTGCAGCTGGTCCTCAGGCATAATCATATAAGATTATTTGTGGGTCTGCCGTATTTACGGCAGGCCCTTTTTGACTATTCAGGAAATTTTTTAAAAAGCTTTATCTGGAAGAATTGCAATTTATCAGAAGAGAAATGTCGCTGAAGAGTCTGTTTACAGGCGAAGAATTCTGCAAGGCGTTTTTATGTCGAATTGTGTCGACGAAAAGTTCTTTACAAAGCATCCCATATCTTATATACTATCCCTACAGCAACTCAAAGCAGTTTAAATGGAAGCAGGATCAATTCTGATATTTTCTATCTGCCTCCATCTTTTCGTTCAAATACAGGGCATCTGCAGTGCACAGCAGGTCCGGTATTCGTTAGGGTGTTTCGCCCGTTTTTATTTCAGAAGTTATTATTTTTTGAAGAAAGGAACTTAATATGAGCAAAGAGTATGACGTATTTGTAGAAAGTCTGCGTCAGGAATTGATGGAACGACTTGGGCTTAGCGAGAAACAGGTTTATTTCGAGGAGCGGGACGAAGATGGCATGACACCAAACGGCGACCGGCTTTTTGTAGAATGCAGTGCTTCCTCGGCGGGAAAAGAAGTTTGCGGAATCCATACCGAAGAGCTGTTTGAGGATTATGAGGATGGCGTTTCCCTGGAAAAAATTGCAGGAACCGTAGAAAGCGAAATTCGCAAACTGAAAGAAACCGGCTTTTTTGAGAAAACCAAAAACCTGAATAACTATGAGAAAGTAAAAAAGGATCTTTTTATCCGGCTGCTGAATGTAAAACAGCACAAAAGAGAGCTTTCCAGAGCGGTCTACCGCAGAGTGGGAGACATTGCCCTGGTGCTTTATATGCAGCTTGGGAAGATGAATGGGCGCATCAGCAGTGTGAAAATACGCAGAGATAGTCTGGAAGAATGGGAGCTTGATGAAAACACAGTGTTTGAGGCAGCGCTTTTAAATACCTATTTTATTTCGCCGCCCCGGATCTATTATTGGGAAAAACTGGTCTATAATCCGGATTACGATGGGGAAAGCTTTATGGATCTGAATCATGAGTTCTTTCTGAAAAGAGACAGCATTGGAAACTGTCTGAGCACCGCCAGAAGGACCAATGGGGCGGTTGCCATCTTTTTACCGGGAGTGGCGAAAAGACTGGCGGAACTATTGGATGCGGACTTTTACATGGTATTTACAAGCATTCACGAGGTGATGATCCACAATGCCAATCTGACTTATCCGGAGGATCTGGAGAATATTCTAAGAGATACCTTGCGGGAGGCTACACCGGAAGAAGATTTTCTTACCGATAAGGTGTACCGGTATTGCAAAGACACTGGTACATTCCTGGTGTATAAAGGCACTGTTTTCCTGGAACTGGGGAAGCCAAAGGCTTGTCCGGAGAAATCGGAAGAAAATTAGGAGTAAGCAGGCGCCAAGGTCTTGTGCAAGCACGGACTTTGGTTCTTTGCCCGTGTAAATAAAAAGAACTGCAGCAGATTTTTCCAATCTGACTGCAGTTCTAAGAAACATGCGAAAATGAAACTGAATAAAAATAATCTTTTTATGATTATCTGCCCTGGGCTTAACCAAGGATGGCAGAGTCATTGGAGAATTCTTCCCCGCTGGCCTCCTCAAATTTATCCAGAAGCTGTTTTACGGTAAGCTTTTTCTTTTCTTCTCCCTGGATGTCAAGGACGATTCGTCCATTCATCATCATGATCAGACGGTTACCATGGGCGATAGCATCTTTCATATTGTGTGTGATCATCAAAGTGGTAAGGTGATCACGGTTGACGATTCGGTCTGTGATATCAAGTACTTTCGCAGCTGTTTTCGGGTCAAGGGCTGCGGTATGCTCATCCAGAAGGAGAAGCTTCGGTTTCTGAAGAGTAGCCATCAGAAGGGTGAGGGCCTGTCTCTGACCGCCGGAGAGAAGTCCTACTTTGGAAGTAAGACGATCTTCAAGTCCAAGATCCAGGATCTTCAGAAGCTCCTTGTATTCTTCGCGTTCTGTTTTGGTAATACCAGGACGAAGAACTCTTGTTTTTCCACGGCGTTTGGCAAGAGCCAGATTTTCTTCGATTCCCATGGTAGCAGCAGTACCAGTCATAGGATCCTGGAATACACGGCCAAGATAAGCGGCTCTCTTGTGCTCGGAAAGCTTGGTAACATCTGTTCCGTCAATGATGATCTGGCCTTCATCTACTGGCCATACACCGGCAACCGCATTCAGCATTGTGGATTTTCCGGCACCGTTACCGCCGATGACAGTAACGAAATCCCCTTCGTTTAATTTCAGGGAAAGTCCGTTCAGAGCCACCTTTTCGTTGATGGTTCCGGGATTAAAGGTTTTGTATATGTTTTTGATCTCAAGCATTGTTCTTACCTCCACGTTTTGCTGGTTTTGCGAAATATTTTCCCTTCCAGTAAGGTACTGCCAGGAAGACAGCAACTACAAGTGCGGACAGCATTTTCAGAAGGTCAGTGTCGATACCCATCCAGATAACGGTCTGGAGAACCAGATAGTAAAGGATGGAACCGAATGCTACAGACAGAAGGCGAAGGGCGAAATTGCGGAAAATACGGCTGAAAATCGCTTCGCCGATGATAACAGCAGCAAGTCCGATTACGATAGCACCACGTCCCATATTTACGTCTGCAAAGCCCTGATACTGGGCAAGAAGGGCACTGGAAAGAGCAACCAGTCCGTTGGAGACCATAAGTCCAAGTACTTTACAGAAGTCTGTGTTGATACCCTGTGCACGTGACATGTTTGGATTGCATCCGGTAGCACGAAGGGAGCAGCCAAGCTCAGTTCCGAAGAACCAGTACAGGATTGCAATGATCACAACAATAAATAAAGCGACGATGAGAATGGTATTCTGTGTGATCGGCACGTTTTTAATACGGCGTAAGGAAATCAGAATGGGATATTTGTCAACGTTGATCGCCTGGTTTGCTTTTCCCATGATCTTTAAGTTAATGGAATACAGGGAAAGCTGTGTCAGAATTCCGGCAAGGATGGCCGGGATCCCCATGAATGTATGGAAAATACCAGTGACAAGTCCGGCAACCATACCGGCCAGGGTAGCAACCAAAAGAGATGCCCATACGTTATGTCCGCTGATCATCATCATGACACAGACAGCACCTCCGGTACACATGGTACCGTCTACGGTCAGATCGGCAATGTCAAGAACACGGAATGTAAGGTAGACGCCGATGGCCATAATACCCCAGATCAGACCCTGGGCAGCGGCACCTGGAAGTGCCATGATTAAGTTTGCGATTTGCATGTCTTTATCCTCCTGCATGCGTAAATTGTTTTATGTATAAATATGCACGAAATGTGTCTAAAAATACATTCTTTCAGAAACGACACAAACAGCGAGAGAGGCTTCCCTTCCCGCTGTCTGTGATTATGCTGCTAAAGGCGTTACGGTTCACTCTGTGACCAGTACCATAAAAGCAGCTGAATGTCCAAAATAATCTGTCAAAACATTATGAAAAATTTTATTCTGCGTCAGCACCGATTGCAACATAATCATCCGGAACTTCAATTCCAAGCTCAGCACAGATGTCTGCATTGTACTCTTTTGTGAAGTTTGGTGCATACTCGATTGGCATTGTAGAGATGTCCTCGCCATCTTTCAGGATCTTAACTGCCATTTCACCAGTTGCTTTTCCAAGATCATAGTAGCTGATGGAAAGTGTAGCAACACCGCATCCGGAGCAGATTCCCTCTTCACCTGCGATTACCGGAACCTTTGCCGGAAGGCAGATGTTGTTGATCAGCTCTGTGTTGGAAGCAGCTGTGTTATCGGTAGGAACATAGATAACGTCACTGTCTGCAACTGCATTTGTTACAACAGAAGAGATATCGTTAGAATCAGAGAACGCGTAATATTCGCAGGTATATCCAAGATCCTCAAGAGCAGCCTTTACGGTATCAACCTGATACTGGGAGTTTGGCTCTGCGGAGCAGTAGAGAAGTCCTACGTTCTTGGCATCTGGGAAAAGCTCATTTAACATAGCTGCCTGATCCTCCAGTGGAGCCAGGTCAGATGTACCGGAAATGTTTCCGCCTACAGTTCCATCAAAATCGGTAAGGTCAAGAGCTACGCCATACTCTGTAACAGCAGTACCAAGAATCGGGATATCACTTGTTCCTGCAGCAGCTGCCTGAAGAGATGCAGTAGCGTTTGCAAGGATCAGATCTACATTGCTGGATACGAAGTTGTTGACGATTGTGCTGCAGGTAGCGGAATCGCCCTGTGCGTTCTGCTCGTCAAATGTAACATTTTCTTCGCCAAGACCTTCTTTTACAGCGTCCTTAAATCCCTCTGTAGCTGCGTCCAGTGCTTCGTGCTGAACCAGCTGGCAGATACCGATGTTGTATGTTTTCTGTTCCTCAGCGTGTACGGTTACTGTACCTGCAAGACCTGCTACCATAGCGCCGGTCAGAATTACGGATAAAACCTTTCTTTTCATATTTTATTTCCTCCTTAAAAAGTATTTTCGTGTTTTAAAGTGTTTTGCTGCTTTAAAGTATTGCCTGCACAAAATAATACTGCTTTAAAGCGTAAAAGTCAAGTTGCTTTTGGTATTTTTTTACATATTCTAATAGAGAAATAGTATTTTGGAAGGAAAATTTGACATGCCGTATTCTATTATGATTGACGCCGGGCATGGCGGAAACGATCCAGGTGCCGTATATAAAGGCCGCAGGGAAAAAGACGACAATCTTGCTCTGGCTATGGATGTAGGAAGGATTTTGTCTGAAAACGGAATTGACGTTTTATATACAAGAACTACAGACGATTATATTTCCCCATTTGAGAGGGCAAAACTGGCCAATGAGGCAAAGGTGGATTATTTTATTTCGTTTCACAGAAACAGCAGCCCTGAGGTGAACCAGTACAACGGAGTGGAAGTGCTGGTTTATGACAAAAGCGGAATCAAGTATGAGATGGCACAGAATATTGTAGGTGCATTAGGGGAACTGGGCTTTCGGGAGATCGGAGTCCAGGCGAGGCCAGGTCTTGTTGTGCTGCGAAAAACAAAAATGCCGGCACTTCTTATTGAGACTGGATTTATAAATTCGGATGAAGACAATAAATTGTATGATGAAAAGAATGGGGAGATTGCCCAGGCTATTGCAGGTGCAATCCTTGGAACACTGGATCAGCAGCAAGGCGGGGAGCCGATGTATTACCGTGTGCAGACTGGTGTTTTCCGCAAACGTGAGAATGCAGACCGGATACTGTATATGCTCCAGGAAAAAGGCTATCCTGCATATATTTTGCAGGATGGTGAATTTTATAAGGTACAGGTGGGGGCATTTTTGCAGCTGGACAATGCCATCCGCATGGAGCAGCGGCTTCGGGATGACGGTTATAGTACGCTGATCGTGACGAAATAAGAAGCCAGCGGAAATGTGCTTTTGGGTAGAAAAAGGAGAAAAAAGAAGCTATAATGTAAAAAATTGGAAATACCATATGGGACAGAAAAGGGGATAAAACGTGGATTACACAGAATTTTTGAAAAATACAGAGGATTTTGTTTTTGCAGAAAATAAACCAGAGAAGGCAGACATTATTTTCGTGCCTGGAAATGGTTTTCCGGAGATGGCAGAAAAAGCGGCTTCTTTATATAAAGAAGGCTATGCCCCTTATGTTTTGCCAAGCGGACGATACAGTATCACATTGGGAAAATTTGTGGGCGTACAGTCGAAGAAAGAACTTTATGAAGGAAATTACGAGACGGAATGGGAATTTCTGAAAACAGTGCTTATGAAAAATGGAGTTCCAGAGGATGCCATTTTAAGGGAAGACCAGGCTACCTTTACCTACGAAAATGCAATTTTTTCCAGACAGGTGACGGACCTTCACAGGCTTTCGGTGAAAAAAGCAATTCTCTGCTGCAAAACTTACCACGCCAGAAGATCCCTGATGTATTACCAGCTTTTGTACCCGGAGACAGAATTTCTGGTGTGCCCGGCGTGCCCAGATGGGATCACCAGAGAAAACTGGCGGGAAACAGAAGCTGGAGTGGAGGCTGTCACTGGGGAAATCGACCGGATCATAAAGCAGTTCTGCCTGATGCTGGGAGAGGAAGGAAGGGCGTAAATAAAAATCTGAATGCTCTTGAAAAAAATACAAGAAGCATTCGGATCTTTATTTACGCGATAGGCGAGCCAACGCCCCTGTTTACACGAGACCCTGGTGACTGCTGCGATAACGAGCAAAACTTGCAAAGCGTGTTTTGTCCCGTTTACGCGTTCGGTGTCTCTTCTGTATCTTTGTGCTCTGGCAGCCAGATGTGCACCAGTTCAATACGATTCTTATCTAACTCGTCTACAACCAGATGCATGCCGTCCTCCAGGGTAACGGATTCTCCCTCGCGCGGCAGGCAGTCAAGCTGCTCAATAATATAGCCTCCTACAGAATCATAGTCTTCTGATTCAAGATGGGTTCCCAGGGCTTCATTGATATCATCCAGTTTGGCAGAACCAAGCACCTCATATTCTCTGCCAGGCTGGATCTCACGGATGGGCTCTTCCTCATCCTCGTCATATTCATCCCGGATTTCTCCTACAATTTCTTCCAGAAGGTCTTCCAAAGTGACAAGACCGGCAGTAGAACCGTACTCGTCAAGGACAATTGCAAGGTTCACAGAAGCCTTGCGCATTTCCATCATAAGGTCAGTGGTGCGCTTATATTCATAGGTGAAATAAGGCTCGCGAAGGATCTTTCGGATAGAAAATGGTTCATGTTCCGGATAGAGAAGAAGGTCTTTCACATTGATAATTCCGATCACATTGTCCGTATTGTCCTCATAAACCGGAAAACGGGTATGCATATCTTCCTTAAAAATATCCATAAGCTCCTGGTAAGTGGAGTCCACATCAATAAAGGTCATGTCGATTCGGGGAATCATAACATCCTTGGCAGCAGAATCACCAAAATCAAACACATTGTAGATCATCTGCTTTTCTTCCCGCTCGATCACTCCATTTTCCTGTCCCACATTTACCATGGAACGAAGCTCGTGCTCAGTGATGGTATCTTTCTTGGCATTTGGATCTACCCGAAGGACAAAAAGAATGCCGTTTGCAAGCTTTCCAACAATATAAATGACAGGAGTCAGCACTGTCATAAGGGCATAAATCGGTCTTGCATAAGAAAGGGCCAGGTCATCGGCTTTCAGGGTGGCAATGGTCTTCGGGGTGATCTCTCCAAAAAGAAGGACCAGAAGAGTCATAACACCGGTCGCAACACCGATATACACGCTTCCAAACACTTTCATGGTAAAGGTTGTGGCAAGGGAAGAAGCAGCGATGTTTACAATGTTATTTCCAATTAAAATAGTGCTGAGCATTTTTCCTGAATTGGAAATTACCTTCTCCAAAGTAACAGCGCGCTTGTTGCCCTGTTCTGCCAGGGAATGGATGCGGATACGGTTGGCCGCCGTCATAGATGTTTCTGCAGAAGAAAAGAAGGCGGACAAAAGCACCAGTATCAATATGGTGACCGCCTGTATAGGGACACTTGAATCCAAACTATGTTCACTCCTTTTTTATAATGATGTTAAAAAAGAATATACATGATTCGGGCTGAAAATGCAAGGAAAACAGGGGGCGGGGAAAACAGAAGGGAAAAAATAAGATATAAAAAATAGAATTGGGGGGTGTCGAAAAAGGCAGAACTGTGTTATAATTCGGTGTGGTAAAAAATAAAATAAATTGTTACAGAATATTTACAAAAGAGTAAAGATTTGATATAGTGTACGTTAAAGGAAAAGAAATACTTATATTTTGATCATATAATTAATTTTTATACATACAACAGAGGTGCCAGGATGAAGAAGAAAAAAAACGTTATGTACAGAAAAAGTGTATCCTTACTTGCGGCAGCTGCAATGACAGCAGTTTTGATGACCGGACAGGCTTATCCGGTTACTGCGTGGGGACAGAACACCGAGAACACACTTGAGACATCCAGTCTTATTCCGGATAATATTACTATAGACCAGCCAATCGCTCTTTCGGAAGTGGCATTGCCGAAAAGTGATTATGGAACTCTTTCCTGGGTGGATACATCTTTTGTTCCAAATAAAAGAGTCCAGTCCTGTGAAGTTGTGTTTAAACCAGCAGAAGATGTAGATCTTTCTTATCTTTCCGGCTGGGATGCAGATAAAAAGGTTGTGAAGGGCAAGATCACAGTCGTAGTCAGCAGCATAGAAGGGGATGGGGAAACAGTATCATCCGAGCTGACACCGGCAGAAGGTTCCCTTTCTGGCACAGATACTGTGACCAAAGATGATGCTTCACAGAATGATCCAGCAGATAAAAATGCTGATGTTCCATCAGAGAACCAGAAAACAGAGGATATAAAAGAAGACACAGCAGATTCTGACAGGGAGAATACCGATACCGCGGACAGTCCATCTGCAGATGAAAGTGAGACACCATCTGACAGTGAAGAAATTTCTCAGGATACGGTTACTGGAAGTGCAGAAGAGATTTCCAGTGATGCAGAAGATGTGACTGTTGGTACGGAAGCTCCAAGCGAAGCATCTGACGAAAGCCAGAAAGAAAGCAATACAGCATCTTCAGACCAGAAGACTGAAGCGGATACCACAGGCGATACAGAAGCAGATAACAGCCCATCTGCAGCTGATAATACAGAAACAGTAGATCCGTTAGAGGGAACTGGTAAGCTGAATGAGAATTTCGGCGCAGCAATGCCAGGAGCTACTGTCCTGGACGGCAGTGATGAGGCTGATGAGTCGGAGGAGAAATCTGCAGAGGAAGAGGGAACAGAAGGTGATCAGAAGAACATTTTCGACAATCCCCTTGATTTTTCACTGGCAGATTCAAGACCTGACACAGCAGAAGACAATCTGACAGAAGAAGAGCAGGCTGCAAGAGCAGCTGAGAACCACAGCTGTGAGGGCATTTCCGTATCTGGAATCGACCTTCCTTGGTATGTTCAGTTCCAGGTAACCAGCGGCGAGAGCTATGAATTTAAGAATGAAGAGAAAGCCACTATTTTCCAGTCCTATGAGTTCAAATTATGGGATCTGAAGAATAATACAGAGTATGAGATCCCGGACGGACAGTATGTAAGCGTAACCATTCCGGTAAAAGAGGGATACGAGTACTCCATCGAGCATCTCCTTGACAATGGTGCCACAGAGACTATCGTTCCAAGTGTAAATGGAAGCACCATGATATTCAGTACGCATTCCTTCAGTCCTTTTGGAATCGCAGGCTTCCGTCCGATTGTAGGAGATGATATTGCAAATGGCGCTTACGGGGACGGAGGTACACCTACCCCGACACCAACTCAGGCTATTAGCGGAACTCCTACACCATCCCCGTCTGTAACAGGAACAGGTACTAATGGAACAGCAGGAACAACAGGAAATGGTACAGGAACTTCCAATGGAACCAGCGGAAATGGAACTGGAAATTCAGATAATTCCGGTACAGGAAATAGCTCTGGAACTACAAATGGTTCTTCAAATGGTACTTCTGGAACTACTACAGGCAGTACAACAAACGGAACCGGCAGCTCCACAACAAATGGAACTTCTGGAACCGGAACTTCCGGAACTGGCACTTCAGCGGGTACCTCCCAGGGTACAGCAGGAACAGATGGTACTTCCGCAAATGGAACAGGAAACAGCTCCAACGGTACATCTGACGGACAGACAGCTGGAACCACAACTGGAAACAATGGACAGAGCCAGACCTCAAACGCAGTAAAAACTGGCGATAACACGGTAATCCTTCCATTTGTGATCCTTGTGATCGCAGCAGCGGCTGTTATCATTATTGTGATCGTAGTCCGCAAAAAGAAAAAATAAATAACAGGTCTTGGCAGAAGACGAATAACCCGGTCAGCCCTTCCATATATTGCATATGGGAGGGCTGTTTTTATGAAAATGAAAGCAATTTTAAAATCCTTACTTTTTTCTTATGCAGTTACTGGAATATTCCTTTTGTTTCTGGCATTCCTTCTGTTCCAGTTTGACCTGGGGGAAAAGCCGGTGTCGGCAGGAATCGTGGCTGTCTATATCTTGTCCTGCCTTTTAGGGGGCTTCATGGCAGGAAAAATCCTGCGCAAAGACAAATACTTATGGGGGGTTCTGGTAGGTGTTTTTTACTATCTGCTTTTAATTACGGTATCTTTTGTGGCAAAAGGAAAATGGGATATGAGCCTGATGCATGCAGTAACTACGTTCCTGATGTGTCTGGGAGGCGGCGCTCTTGGAGGCATGCTATCCTGAAAAAATACAGCCTGAGGGATTTCCTGAAAGATTCCTGGAAGATTCCCGCCTAAGCCCGTAAAAAAATGCTTTAAAAATAAAAAAAAATATGGTATACTAGGCAAAGATTATATACATAAGGAGGCTAATACTATGCAGCATATCAAAACATTAAATACAAAGAACCTGCAGAACACTGTAAAGAAAGGCGGCTGCGGCGAGTGCCAGACATCATGTCAGTCCGCATGCAAGACATCCTGTACAGTAGGAAACCAGAGCTGCGAAAACAAATAAGCTAAGCAACTGGGAACGGTAAGCAGCGGTGTAAAAGCCGCTGCTTATTCATGCAATAGGAAAGAATGAAAGGATATACTAACATGAGTCTGATTCACCGTTATCAGAACAATGGCTATAACATTGTGCTGGATATCAACAGCGGATGTATCCATGTTGTGGACGAAGTGACCTACGAAGTACTTCCTTATATGGAAGAAGGTCTGGACGCAACTGCCATTGTAGGAAAACTGGGAGATCAGTTTTCAGAAGAAGATATTAAGACATCAGTGACAGAGTGTGAGAAGCTGAAAGCCGACGGCATGCTTTTCACCAAGGATGTATACGAAAATGCCATTGATGCATTTACCAAGAACCGTCAGACAGTGGTGAAAGCCCTCTGCCTGCACATCGCCCACGATTGTAACCTTGCCTGTCGCTACTGCTTTGCAGAAGAAGGAGAGTATCACGGAAGACGAGCTCTCATGTCTTTTGAGGTAGGTAAGAAGGCACTGGATTTCCTGATCGCCAATTCAGGTTCCAGACACAATCTGGAGGTGGATTTCTTTGGCGGCGAGCCGCTTATGAACTGGAAGGTTGTAAAAGACCTGGTAGCATACGGCCGTGAGCAGGAGAAGATCCACAATAAGAAATTCCGTTTTACCCTTACCACCAACGGCGTTCTGCTGAATGATGAGGTAATGGAATTCTGCAACAAAGAGATGGGAAATGTGGTCCTCAGTATTGACGGCCGTAAGGAAGTTCACGATTTCATGCGCCCCTTCCGTAAGGGAGCAGGCAGCTACGATCTGATCCTTCCGAAGTTCCAGAAGTTTGCAGAGTCCCGCCACCAGGACAAGTATTATGTAAGAGGAACCTTCACTCATCATAATCTTGATTTCTCCCAGGATGTTCTTCATCTTGCGGACCTTGGCTTCAAGCAGATTTCCGTAGAGCCTGTAGTGGCAGATCCATCTGAAGAGTATGCACTTCGCGAGGAAGACCTGCCAAAGATCATGGAAGAATACGACCTTCTTGCGAAAGAGATGATCAAGCGCGAGAAAGAGGGCAAAGGCTTTAATTTCTTCCACTTTATGATCGACCTTACCGGCGGTCCCTGCGTATACAAGAGACTTTCCGGATGTGGAAGCGGTACAGAGTATCTGGCCGTAACTCCATGGGGTGATTTTTACCCATGTCACCAGTTTGTTGGTGAGGAAGAATATCTGATGGGAAATGTGGATGAGGGAATCATAAGACCTGACATCCAGAAGGATTTCGGATGCTGCAACGTTTACACCAAGCCAGCTTGCAAGGAATGCTTTGCAAGATTCTACTGCAGCGGCGGATGTGCAGCAAACGGATACCATGCCCATAAGGATATCAGAAGTAATTATGAAATCGGATGCGAGCTCCAGAGGAAGCGTGTGGAGTGCGCCATCATGATAAAAGCCGCACTGGCAGAAGACTGATAGCACTTCGCCAGCTGCGAAGATTTCTGTCAGCCCCTGCTTTTGCGAAAAACAAAAAAGAAGGGACAGAACAATGAAAAAATCAAGAGGTATCTTAGTCCTGATCCTGACTGCCATCGTTACCGTGTTCTTCTGCTATACGGCTGCTGTAGGTATTGGCCCTACAGGAACCGGTTCTATGAAGAATATCAAGACCGGACTTGATCTGGCAGGTGGTGTCAGCATTACATATCAGGCAAAAGACAGCAACCCAAGCAGTGAAGACATGAGTGATACTGTGTACAAGCTGCAGAAACGTGTTGAGCAGTACAGCACAGAGGCTCAGGTATATCAGGAAGGCTCTGACCGTATCAATGTAGAGATTCCTGGTGTAACAGATGCAAATGCTATTCTGGAAGAACTTGGACAGCCAGGTTCCCTCTGCTTCATCACACAGCAGGATGATGATGGAAACGCAAACTTCCAGGCAGATTCCAGCAGTGAGACCGGATATTCCCTGGCAAGAAGCCTTGACGAGATCCGCGCAGCAGGTTCTGTAGTTCTGGAAGGTACAGATGTAGCAGATGCTACAGGCGGTGCGATCCAGCAGCAGAATTCCAGCAGCAGAGAGTACGTGGTAGACCTGACTCTTACAGACGAAGGTAAGACCAAATTCGCTGAGGCCACTCAGAACAATGTTGGAAAACAGATCGCGATCATTTATGATAATGGTGTATTAAGCGCTCCAAGAGTAAACGAAGCCATCACAGGCGGTAAAGCACAGATCAGCGGTATGGAAAGCGTTGAGAGAGCACAGGAGCTTGCTTCCTATATCCGTATCGGATCCCTTAGCCTTGAGCTTACAGAGCTTCGTTCCAGCGTTGTAGCAGCACAGCTTGGTGAGGAAGCTATTTCCACCAGCCTGATTGCCGGTGTGATCGGTCTGATCATCGTAATCCTGTTCATGATCATCGCATACCGTGTACCTGGTGTGGTTGCAGGCTTCTCCCTGATTTTCTACACAGCAACCATTCTGCTTACCTTAAATGCATTTGACATTACCCTTACGCTTCCGGGTATTGCAGGTATCATTCTTGGCATTGGTATGGCAGTAGATGCGAACGTTATTATTTATGCGCGTATCCGCGAGGAGATTGGTGCAGGTGCAACTGTAAGAACCGCGATCAAATCCGGTTTCTCCAAGGCCTTTTCCGCGATCTTTGACGGAAATATCACAACCCTGATCGCGGCATTCGTGCTGATGTGGTTAGGTACCGGTTCTGTTAAAGGTTTTGCTTACACACTGGCACTTGGTATTGTGATCTCCATGTTCACAGCCCTGGTATTCTCCAGACTTGTGATCAATGCACTGTATGCAGCTGGCGTTCGTGATGAGAAATTCTACGGCAAGACCGAAGAAAAGAAAGTCATCAATTTTGTTGGAAAGAGAAGATTCTGCTTCACCCTTTCCATTATCCTGATCCTTGCAGGACCGGCTACTATGCTGATTCACAAAGCAACAGGCGGAAATGCCCTGAACTACAGCCTTGAGTTCTCCGGCGGTACTTCCACCAACGTTACCTTCAACGAAGATATGGACATTAAGACCATTGATTCTGAGGTGACACCTGTTGTAGAAGAGGTTACAGGAGATAAGAATGTACAGCCTACTAAGGTTGTAGGAACTAACCAGGTTATCATCAAGACCCGTTCCCTGAATCTTGACGAGCGTGAAGCACTGAACCAGGCACTTGTTGACAAGTTTGGTGTAGACGAATCCCTGATCCAGGCAGAGAGTATTTCCTCTACTGTCAGCAACGAGATGAGAAGAGATGCAGTTGTAGCCGTTATTGTTGCGACAATCTTCATGCTTCTTTACATCTGGTTCCGTTTCAAGGATATCCGTTTTGCAGGCAGTGCAGTTCTTGCACTTCTTCATGACGTACTGGTTGTCCTTACATTCTATGCGATTTCTAGAATTTCCGTAGGAAATACCTTTATCGCTTGTATGCTGACCATCGTTGGTTATTCCATCAACGCCACAATCGTCATCTTCGACCGTATCCGTGAGAATCTTCACGGAAGCAAACGTCTGGATGAGATCGAGGAAGTGGTTAACAGAAGTATTACACAGACACTTACCAGAAGTATTTATACTTCCCTTACCACATTTATCATGGTAGCAGTTCTTTACATCATGGGTGTATCTTCTATCCGTGAGTTCGCTGCTCCTCTGATGGTTGGTATTATCTGCGGTGCTTATTCTTCTGTATGCATTACCGGAGCCCTGTGGCTGGTAATGAAGAAGAAAATCGGCGGCGGACAGGCACAGACTGTAAAAGCTACAGCAGGTGCTGCTCCGGCTAAGCAGACTGTTTCAAATGCAAAGGCACCAAGTGCTCCAGCTGCAAACGGACAGACTGCACCGAAGAAGAAAAACCGTAAGAGAGTTCAGGAGCGTCTTGCAGCCCAGGAAGCTGCAAAGAATGCCGAGGACGGAACTTCTGAGGAAGAAAAATAAAGAATAAGGCTGCATCACAGCAGCGTCTCACAAGCCGGGACAGGCGTAAAACATCTGTCCCGGCTTGCTTTTTATGGAAATTCATATTAAAATTGCTTAGTATAAAAAAGAATTTGTTACCTGATTTTGAAAAGGTAAGAGATAAATTTACAGCAGGAGACAGAACATGGAAAAATGGGTAGTAACCGCGAAAAAAGCGGATTTTCAGGGGATCAGCCGGAAGTACGGAATTGATCCGGTAATCGCCAGGATCATCCGGAATCGGGATATCACCACGGATGAGGCAATTGACCAATATTTAAATGGAACCTTAAGTAACATTCCCTCCTGGAAGCTTTTGAAGGATATTGACAAGGCAGTGGAAATCATTTCGGGAAAAATAGATCAGGGAACCAGAATGAGGATCATAGGGGATTACGACATTGATGGTATAACCGCTACTTATATTTTGTTAAAGGGCTTCAAACGTCTTGGAGCAAATGTGGATACCTACATTCCAGACCGTATTGCAGATGGCTATGGAATCCATAATCATCTGATTGAGAGGGCAAAAGAGGATGGAATTGATACCATCGTAACCTGTGACAATGGTATTTCTGCAGCAGACCAGATCGCATTTGCAAAAAGTCTTGGGATGACAGTGGTGGTGACAGATCACCATGAGGTCCCTTTTGAGGATACCGAAGAAGGGCGAAAGTATAAGCTTCCTCCGGCAGATGCCATCATCAATCCCAAGCAGTCCGACTGTCCCTATCCGAACAAGAATATCTGCGGCGCAGTGGTAGCCATGAAGCTGGTTTTTGCCCTGTATGAGAAATACAATATTCCGGAAAACGAAAAGGAAGCGTATCTGGAACCAGCAGCTATTGCCACAGTGGGAGATATTATGGATCTTCAGGGAGAAAACCGTATTCTGGTAAAAGAGGGGCTTTCCCGTCTTCCCCATACGAAAAACAAAGGCCTGAATGCATTGATAAGTGCAATCGGTCTGGAAGACCAGAAGATCAGCTCCTATGACATTGGTTTCCGCCTGGGGCCATGTATCAATGCCAGCGGCAGACTGGACACAGCCATGCGTTCCCTGGCCCTTTTGCAGTGTGAAGACGAAGAAGAGGCAGCAAAGCTTGCAAATGACCTGAAGGCCTTAAATGACAGCCGTAAAGCCCTGACTGAGCAGGGAACAGAGGAAGCCTATAAGCTGATCGAGGGCAGTGATCTGAAGGATGACAAAGTTATGGTAGTATTTTTGCCGGATTGTCATGAGAGCCTGGCTGGGATCATTGCAGGAAGGATCCGTGAAAAATACCACAAACCAGCCTTTGTTCTCACAAGAGGAGAAAAGTCTGCAAAAGGAAGCGGAAGATCCACCGAAAACTATTCCATGTATGAAGAACTGGTGAAGTGTGACAGTCTGCTGATCCAGTATGGCGGACATCCTATGGCGGCAGGTCTTTCCATAGAAGAAGAAAATATAGATGCTTTCCGCATACAGTTAAATGCCAACTGCACCCTGACAGAAGAGGACCTGATCCCCAAGCTCGTCATAGATGTGCCAATGCCAATTTCCTACATAAACGAGAACCTGATCCGGGAGCTTTCTGTTCTGGAGCCTTTTGGAAAAGGAAACAGCAAGCCGCTTTTTGCCCAGAAAAATCTTCGTGTATTAAAAGTGGGAATATATGGAAAGAATCAGAATACGGTAAAATTGCAGCTGATGGATGAATCCGGGGCGGTAATGGACGGGATCTACTGGGGCGAGGCAAAGGAATTCGCTGAGTTTGCAAAGTCCCATGGAACCATTTCCGTGACCTATTATCCCAAGATCAACTCCTATATGGGAAGAGAATCTCTGCAAATTGTCATACAAAATTACTGTTAAACAGCGAATAATCATGTAAAACCACGAAAAATGCAGTATTTCCAGTGCGCCTGTCGGTTTTACATTGATTCCAGATAGAAAAAGTGTTATACTGAAAAATAATTATGATGCCAGGGGTGGCTGCTGCTTTCCCCATAACATCCATTAATCTGAGGAGGCTATTATGAAAAAAATAGAAGAATATGTAAGAAGCATACCGGATTTTCCGGAACCAGGCATTATTTTCAGAGATGTTACCAGTATCCTTCAGGATGCAGACGGGCTGAAGCTTGCAATTGATTCCATGCAGGACTGCCTGAAGGATGTGGACGTGGATGTAATTGTGGGAACAGAATCCCGTGGATTTATTTTTGGAATGCCGATCGCTTATAATCTTCATAAGCCTTTTGTTCCGGTACGTAAGAAGGGCAAGCTTCCATGCGAGACCATTTCCGCAAGCTATGACCTTGAATATGGCAAGGCAGAGATCGAGATCCACAAGGACGCTATCAAGCCAGGACAGAAGGTTGTCATTATTGATGACCTGATCGCTACCGGCGGTACTGTTGAGGCTGCTGCGAAGCTGATCGAGCAGCTTGGCGGACAGGTAGTAAAGATCGTTTTCCTTATGGAACTGGTTGGGCTTGAGGGACGTAAGAAACTGGAGAAATATGACGTTGCTTCCGTCATTCGTTATGAGGGCAAATAAAGGATGTGTCTGTTCATCAGATAACACTACTAAAACGGGCAGGTGAAAATTATGGCTGATATTATCAACGAGCAGGGCAAAGAACCAGAAGTGTCAAAAGAAGAGCAGGAGAAGCTGGAGTCTGTGAAGAAGGCGGATGCAGCTGTAAAATCCATGCACGATTTTACAAGCCCTGAAGTATTATATGATGAGCTGATCGCCAGCATAAAGAAATATCACCCTTCTACGGACATTACCATGATCCAGAAGGCATACGAAACTGCAAGGGAAGCCCACAAGGATCAGAAGAGAAAGTCCGGAGAGCCTTATATCATCCATCCTTTATGTGTTGCCATTATCCTAGCGGATCTGGAACTGGATAAGGAGACCATTGTAGCAGGTCTTCTTCACGATGCAGTTGAGGATACCTGGATGACCTGTGATGAGATCACCAAGGAGTTTGGCCCGGAGGTTGCCCTTCTGGTAGATGGCGTGACCAAGATCGGACAGCTGTCTTATTCCAAAGATAAGGTGGAGCTGCAGGCCGAGAGTCTTCGTAAGATGTTCCTGGCCATGGCGAAGGATATCCGCGTTATCCTGATCAAGCTTGCTGACCGTCTTCATAATATGCGTACCCTTCAGTATATGACTCCTGCGAAGCAGAAGGAGAAGGCAAGGGAGACCATGGACATCTACGCGCCTATCGCACAGCGTCTTGGTATTTCCAAGATCAAGGTAGAACTGGATGACCTTTCTCTGAAATATCTGAATCCGGATGTGTATTATGATCTGGTTGAGAAGGTAGCACTTCGCAAAAGTGTCCGTGAGGAATTTGTTGGAAATATTGTAAAAACTGTGAAGCAGCATATGGTAGAAGCTGGAATCAAGGCACAGGTGGATGGCCGTGTAAAGCATTTCTTCAGCATTTATAAGAAGATGGTGAATCAGAATAAGACTATTGACCAGATTTATGACCTGTTTGCAGTGCGTATCCTGGTGGATACAGTGAAAGACTGCTATGCAGCCCTTGGTGTGATCCACGAGATGTATAAGCCTATTCCGGGACGTTTCAAGGATTACATTGCAATGCCGAAGCCAAATATGTACCAGTCCCTGCATACGACACTGATCGGACCAAATGGACAGCCTTTTGAGATCCAGATCAGAACCTTTGAGATGCATAAGACGGCTGAGTACGGTATTGCTGCCCATTGGAAATATAAGGAAGCTTCCGACGGCAAGACCTCCACTGGCAACCGGGAAGAGGAGAAGCTGAACTGGCTGCGCCAGATCCTGGAGTGGCAGAGGGACATGTCCGATAATAAGGAATTTATGAGCCTTCTGAAAAACGATCTGGATCTTTTTGCAGACAGTGTATACTGTTTTACCCCACAGGGAGATGTGAAGACTCTTCCAAACGGTTCCACTCCTATTGATTTTGCATACAGCGTACATAGTGCTGTAGGAAATAAGATGGTAGGTGCCCGTGTAAACGGCAAGCTGGTGCCAATTGAGTACCGGATCCAGAATGGAGACCGTATCGAGATCATCACCTCCCAGAATTCCCAGGGACCAAGCCGTGACTGGCTGAAGGTGGTGAAGAGTACCCAGGCAAGGAATAAGATCAACCAGTGGTTCAAGAAAGAACTGAAGGAAGATAATATCCTGAAGGGTAAGGAGATGCTTGCCCAGTATGCCAAGAGTAAGGGCTTTAAATTCGCTAATTACACCAAGCCCCAGTATCTGGACGCTGTCCTTCGCAAATATGGTTTCCGTGACTGGGATTCCGTACTTGCGGCAATCGGACATGGCGGACTGAAAGAGGGCCAGGTATTCAATAAGCTTGTAGAGGCTTATGATAAAGAAAATAAAAAGAATCTTACAGATGAGGAAGTTCTGGAGGCAGCAGCTGCTGAGAACCAGAACAAGAAGAATCATATTAAGAGCAAGAGCGGCATTGTAGTCCGTGGAATCCATGATGTTGCAGTTCGTTTTTCCAAGTGCTGCAACCCCATCCCTGGAGATGAGATCGTTGGATATGTTACAAGAGGCCGCGGTGTTACCATTCACCGTACAGACTGTGTAAATGTTATGAATATGTCCGAGATGGACAGAAGCCGTCTTCTGGAGGCAGAATGGCAGGAGCCGGAAGTGAAGCAGGATGAGCATTACATGGCAGAGATCAATGTATATGCCAATAACCGTACCGGTCTTCTGGTGGATATTTCCAAAATCTTCACAGAGCGTAAGATCGATATCCGAAATATCAACTGCCGTACCAACAAGCAGGAGAAGGCAACTATTTCCGTAAGCTTTAATGTAAGCTGCAAGGATGAGCTGAATTCCCTGATTGAGAAGATCAGGCAGCTGGAGAGCGTTTTGGATGTGGAGAGAACGACTGGCTGATAGAAGCCGGGAAAGGATAATTTATGGGTAAACTTGAATTACAGCAGATGGTTCTTGGTCCTGTATACACCAATTGCTACTTTTTAAAAAATAAAGAAACCGGGGAAACATTGATCATTGATCCGGCAGATTCACCGAACAGAATCTTTCAGAAGGTGGAAGAGATGGGGGCGAAGCCAGCTGCCATTTTTCTTACTCACGGTCATTTCGACCACATTATGGCTGTGCAGGCTGTGAAAGCAGAGTATCAGATCCCGGTTTACGCCTGTCGCCAGGAAGAGGAAATGCTCCGGGAGCCGTCTGTCAATATGACAGACCGCATGCGGAAACCATGTTCTGTCCGCCCGGATGTATTTCTGGATGACCTTCAGGTGTTTGAAGCTGCTGGCTTTTCTATCCAGATGATCCATACACCGGGGCATACCAAGGGAAGCTGCTGCTATTATCTGAAGGAGGAAGGCGTTTTGTTCAGCGGAGATACCTTATTCTGCGGCTCTGTTGGAAGAACGGATTTTCCGGGAGGCAGTTCACGAGAAATTCGGGAGAGTCTTCATAAATTGTTGAATGCCCTTCCCGATGATACAGATGTTTATCCGGGACACGATACATCTACAACAATTGGTTACGAAAAGAGGTACAATCCATTTGTGTAAAATAGGAATCCTGCTGCTTGACAGGGATTTCGAGCATGATATATATGAATTAATAAAAGCGTTTTATCCGGAAGGAGATATCCACAGCCTCTACGAAAAAGATGAAGAGGCATACGATATCTTCTTTACTGTGAAAAAAGAAAATGATAATTTTGTTATAAAATATGAGACCAAGGATCATAAAGGCGTTGCCAGTGCAGATGTGATCAAGGGGGCTGATGAGGTTTCCAAAGAAAACAAGGCAGAAGCTGCAGGCGGGGATTCCAGTCATGAAACTCATGAGAAAGTCATGGATGCCCATGAGCTTCGAAAGGCCAACAAGGACAGCCTGAAATATGCCCTGTACAATGTTCTAGTAAAGCTTACCGGCAGAACTCTTCCATGGGGAAATCTCACCGGGATCCGTCCGGCCAAGCTTGCCATGGGAATGATCGAGAGCGGCATGAAGAATACAGAAGTGGCACAGGTAATGCGGGATCATTATCTGGTAAGTGCCAAGAAGACAGCTCTTGCCATCACCATAGCAAACCGGGAGCGGGCACTTCTTGCAGACATTGATTATGAGCATGGCTACAGCTTATATGTGGGCATTCCATTTTGCCCCAGTATCTGCCTGTACTGTTCCTTCAGCTCTTATCCTCTGAAAATCTGGGCCAAGAGAGTGGATGAATATCTGGATGCCTTGTGTAAGGAGATACGCGAGACTGCCAGGATGATGAAGAACTATAAGCTTGATACCATCTACATTGGCGGAGGTACACCTACCACCTTAGAGCCGTATCAGCTTAAGAGACTTCTGGATCAGCTTGGAGAATCCTTTGGATTTGACGGTCTTGTAGAGTTTACCATTGAAGCTGGAAGACCGGACAGCATTACAAGGGAGAAGCTGGAGACCATTAAGGAATTCCCGGTAACCAGGATTTCCGTCAATCCCCAGACCATGAATCAGGACACTCTGGAGATCATCGGCAGACGGCATACAGTGGCGCAGACCATAGAGGCATTCCACCTGGCGAGAGAACTAAATTATAACAATATTAACATGGATCTCATTGTGGGACTGCCTGGAGAGGATATTTCCAAGGTAAAATACACATTAGAGAAAGTAAAAGAGCTTTCCCCGGACAGCCTTACCGTACATTCTTTGGCTGTGAAGCGTGCAGCCCGCCTGAATATGTTTAAGGACAAATATCAGGAGATGACATTTGAGAATAACCAGGAGATCATGGATCTGACACAGCAGACTGCCTATTCCATGGAAATGGGACCTTACTATCTGTACCGACAGAAGAACATGAAGGGAAATTTTGAAAATGTAGGCTATGCAAAGGTTGACAAAGCCGGGATTTACAATATACTGATTATGGAAGAAAAACAGCCCATCATTGCTCTTGGAGCAGGCGGTTCTTCCAAACTGGTCTTTGACCATGGAAGAAGGATCGAGCGGGTAGAGAATGTGAAGGACGTTACCAGCTACATTGCCCGTATTGATGAGATGATTGAAAGAAAGCGAACCGGAATTGGAACCTGGTTGTAGGAGGGAGGGAAAATTCTTGGAAAAGCTTTCCAGCGACCAATCAGAACCATCCGACAGACTTCTGGAATTTGACTTATCAGCAGAGCTGAAGCATGGGATCGCAGTAAGCAATCTGGCTTATGCAGTAAGTCAGGAGCTTGGTCTTCCTCATGAGCAGTGCTATGATCTTGCAATCGCAGGAATGCTTCACGACATCGGAAAGCTGAAACTGAGAAGCTACATCAACGGACAGGAGAGCAATCCTCTGGTGATCGAGGAACTGAAATATGTCCGTATGCACTCCAAGCTTGGCTATGAAGAGCTGAAAGACCAGGACTATTCGGATTTTGTTCTTGAGAGTATTCTTTATCATCATGAAAATTACGACGGAAGCGGTTACCCGTCCAACCTGGCAGGGAAGGATATTCCCATTGGTGCCAGGATCCTTCGAGTATGCGATGTGTTCTGTGCATTAAGCCAGGACCGTTCCTATCGCAAGGCTTTTGACATGCATACAGTAATGGAACTGATGATAGATGAAATAAAAAACTTTGATCTGGAAGTATTTCTTGCATTTCAAAGAGTAGTACACACCAGGCAGACTGGGAAATAAGGAGGACACATGGCATTAAAGAAAAAGCCGGTTACCGGCATGAAAGATATTTTACCAAAGGAGATGGAAATCCGTAACTATGTTACCGGACTGATCCGTGAGACATATGGTTCCTTTGGATTTACCTCAATTGAAACTCCAAGTGTAGAGCACATTGAGAACCTGTGTAGCAAACAGGGCGGAGACAATGAGAAGCTGATCTTCAAAATCTTAAAAAGAGGCGAGAAGCTGAAACTGGATCAGGCAAAGGAAGAGGCGGATCTGGTAGATTCCGGTCTCCGTTACGACCTGACCGTACCGCTTTCCAGATATTATTCCAATAACTCCAATGAGCTGCCTGGACCATTTAAGGCACTTCAGATGGGCTATGTATGGAGAGCAGACCGTCCCCAGAGAGGTCGTTTCCGTCAGTTTATGCAGTGCGACATTGATATTTTAGGTGAGCCTACTTACATGGCAGAGATCGAACTGGTACTGGCTACCACCACCCTTCTTGGCAAGCTTGATTTCCACAATTTCACCATCCGTATCAATGACCGCCGTATTCTGAAGGCTATGGCTGAGTACAGCGGATTCCCCAAGGAGAGCTTTGACACTGTATTTATCATCCTTGACAAGATGGATAAGATCGGTCTGGAAGGCGTAGCGAAGGAACTGGAAGAGGAAGGCTTTGCAAAAGAGAGCATTGACACTTACCTTGCTATGTTCAAGGAGATCAGCTCTGATATCCAGGGCGTAAGATATTGCAAAGAGAAGCTTGCAGATGTTCTTGACGAACAGATCGCAGCAGACCTTGAGACCATTATCTCCACAGTAGAGGCTGTGAAGACAGCAGACTTTAAGATGGCATTTGATCCGACTCTGGTCCGCGGTATGTCTTATTATACAGGTCCGATCTTTGAGATTTCCATGGATGAGTTCGGCGGCAGCGTTGGCGGCGGCGGACGTTATGATGAGATGATCGGTAAATTTACCGGAAATAATACAAGCGCATGCGGATTCTCTATTGGATTTGAGCGTATTGTTATGCTCCTTCTTGAGAGAGGCTATCAGATCCCTACTGCAAAGGCGAAGAAGGCTTATCTCATTGAGAAGAATATGCCGTCAGAGAAGCTGATCGAGATTTTCCGTCAGGCAGAAGAGGAGAGAAAGACCGGAGTTCAGGTCAACATCTCCATTATGAAGAAGAACAAGAAATTCCAGAAAGACCAGATGGCAGCAGAAGGCTATACAGAATTTGTGGAATTCTTCAAACGCTAATAAAAGGATTTAGCGTGTTGCTTTTGAAAAAGCTGGGGGAAACCCCGTAGAATAAGGAGGCGCCTAAAAATGGCTGAGAGTATGCAGGGACTGCACAGAACCTGTCGATGTGCAGAAGTGACCACACAGATGGTAGGCAGCGAAGTAACCCTTATGGGATGGGTTCAGAAAGCAAGAGATAAAGGAGGAATCATTTTCGTAGATTTACGTGACCGCAGCGGTATCATGCAGCTGATCTTCGAGAATGGCTCCATTGATGAGGAAGGCTTTGCCAAGGCTGGCAAGCTGAGAAGTGAGTTTGTGATCGCAGTAACCGGAACCGTTGAGAAACGTGGAGGCGCTGTAAATAAGAACCTTGCAACAGGCGAGATCGAAGTGAAGGTAAAATCCCTTCGCATTCTTTCTGAAGCAGAAGTTCCGCCGTTCCCAGTTGAAGAGAACAGCAAGACAAAAGAGGATGTACGTCTGAAATACCGTTACCTTGACCTTAGACGTCCGGACCTTCAGAGAAACCTGATCCTGAAGAGCCGTGTGATGCAGCTTACAAGATCCTTCTTTACAAATGAGGGATTCTTAGAGATTGAGACTCCAATGCTTGGAAAGAGTACTCCAGAGGGCGCAAGAGATTATCTGGTACCTTCCCGTGTACATCCAGGCTGCTTCTATGGTCTGCCACAGTCACCGCAGCTGTACAAACAGCTTCTCATGTGCTCCGGATATGACAGATACATCCAGATCGCAAGATGCTTCCGTGATGAGGACCTTCGTGCTGACCGTCAGCCGGAGTTCACACAGATTGATATGGAGCTTTCCTTCGTAGATGTTGACGATGTAATCGACGTAAACGAGAGATACCTTTCCTACCTGTTCAAAGAGGTTCTTGGCATTGAGGTGAAGCTTCCAATCGAGAGAATCACATGGCAGGAAGCAATGGACCGTTTCGGTTCTGATAAACCGGATATGAGATTTGGCATGGAGCTTCATGATGTAAGTGATATTGTAAAGAACTGTGGCTTCTCTGTATTTACAGGCGCTCTGGAAGCTGGCGGAAGTGTTCGTGGTATCAACGCAGAAGGCCAGGGCAGCATGCCTCGTAAGAAAATTGACAAGTTAGTAGAGTTTGCAAAAGGATATGGCGCAAAAGGTCTTGCATACATTGCAATCGCAGAGGACGGCACCAGAAAGTCTTCCTTCGTGAAATTCATGACAGATGAGGAGATGGATGCTCTTGTAGCTGCTATGGATGGTAAAGCAGGTGACCTGCTTCTGTTTGCAGCAGATAAGAAGAAACTGGTTTATGATGTTCTTGGTGCACTTCGTCTGGAGCTTGCAAAACAGATGAATCTTCTGGACAAGAACGAGTATCGTTTCGTATGGGTAACCGAGTTCCCGCTTCTTGAGTGGAGCGAGGAAGAGAACCGTTTCACAGCTATGCACCATCCATTTACAATGCCGATGGATGAGGATATCCCGCTTCTTGATACAGATCCGGGCGCTGTACGTGCAAAGGCTTACGATATCGTACTGAATGGTAACGAGATCGGCGGCGGTAGTGTTCGTATCCATCAGGATGACATTCAGGAGAGAATGTTCAAAGAACTTGGCTTTACACCGGAAGCTGCCCATGAGCAGTTTGGATTCCTTCTGGATGCATTTAAATACGGAGTTCCGCCTCACGCTGGACTGGCTTACGGTCTTGACCGTCTGGTTATGCTTATTGCCAAGGTGGACAGCATCCGTGACGTAATCGCATTCCCGAAGGTAAAAGATGCTTCCTGTCTGATGACTCAGGCACCGCAGCGCGTAAGCGAGGCACAGCTGGATGAGCTGGGACTTGAGGTTGAGAAAGAAGCTGTAGAAGAGACAGAAGAATAAAAATAGAATATTATATGTTACTGTTCACTGGTAACATTCCACAAAAAATCCTGCCTGGTTTTATTTTAGGCAGGATTTTTTAGGTTATAACAGGATAAGATATACTCTGCAAATTTTGCTTGTTATTGCGGCAGTCGCCAAGGCTTCAAGCGAGCATGGAATTAATTATCAGAATCCTCAGTATCTTCCACCGGGCTGGAGCTTAAGCCTCCAAACAAAGCCTGTCCAAACACTGTTCCGGCATCTTCCAGTTTCCAGGAAGCACCGTCGTTAAGGAGGGTGAAAGTGGTTTCCACAGTTTTGGTAGCCGTATTTTTGTCAATCACGTCCAAAAGCATGCTGTAAGATTTTTCATAGCGCTTCTGTGCCCCGTCGATCACGGCATCAACAGAAGAAAGATAAGTATCCAGATCTTTGTTGTAATTTTTCAAAATAGCATCACTGTCAAAGGTTGTGATCGAAGCGCTGACTGTGGCGTGATAGCCGGAAACAGTGGCTTCTCCTACAGAATAATCAAAAGAAGAATGTACCTGGTCAACCAGTGCATCGGCAAGCTGGATCTTTTCGGAATCCCCGGAGCTTACAATGGAGTCGGCATTCAGATAATTGCCCAGTTCCTCTGTTGACATGTCTTTTAGGGTATCAAAGTATACAGTAAGCGTGTCTTCCGGAGAAAGAATGTCCGGATCTGTGAGATAATTCATAAGACCGCCGACAAGGTCATTTTCTAATGTATTGTTACGCCTGATTTCCCAGTTATTCTCAGTATCTTCCTTGGTGGCTGTGAGGGTAATGGTGCAATTCCGCTCTACAGTCTGGTAATCATTTGTACTTAGCAGTTCCCTAAGAATGCGGTAGCGGTCTTCCAGGGAAAAGGTCTGGTCATCAGACTGATCTGCAGCAGCCAGGGAGATTTCCTGCTTCAGCTGGGCCTTGGAAAAATCTTCTGCAAGTGCATGGGCATCCAGGGTAAACAGGCGGAGATCCGCTGTGGCGCTTTCTTTGTCCTTGTCTACGTGAACATCCAGGATCTTATAATCGAAATCCTGGAAAAAGAGGGAAAAGACTTCTTCTATATCAGAAGTATCGGTAGTGTCTTCGGCTTCTTCAGGAAATAGCTCCTGGTAGGAGATGTACTTCTGTGTGGTGTCGGAATCCAGATTCTTGAGAAGATCCAGTTCCCTTTTTACTACTTCGTCTATCTTTTTTTCTTCCTTGCTGGTGCAGCCGCATAAGAAAAGGGTGGAAAAAAGTAAAAGAAGAGGAAGCAGATATTTTGCTGACTTCATACAGTTTCTTTCCTTTCGGGTTATTGGATAAATGCTTATAAAGCTTCTCTATTATACCAGTTTTCGGTAAAAAAGTCAAAAATACCAAAAACTTATACGATATTTCTAAAAAAAGAATGAAAAAATTGTGAAAAATGTATTATTGTTTTCGATTACAGGCTTAGAATACTTTCTTTTTGGGCTGGAATCTGGTATGATAAACAAGGTAAATGCAGATGACAGAAGAGAGAAGGCATCTGCTATGATTTACGTGTTATATATGAATTGCATTGAGTTATCGTACAGGAGGTAACCATGAAGAAAAAAGTTTTTGTCATCGGGGGACTGATCATTCTCGCTGGGGCAGCTAGTGCCGGTGGCTGGTATTATTATAAAGAGAATTATGCCGATTCGTCGGCTGCTTCCGGTGAAGTGGCCTATGTGACCAAGATCAGCACCCTTCTTGGAGAGGACTCCGGCGTGCTGAACCGGTTTGCCGGTGTGGTAGAGCCCCAGGAGACTGTGAAGGTAAACATTGAGAGCGGCAGAACGGTTACAGAAGTCAAGGTAAAGACCGGCGACGAAGTAAAGAAAGGACAGCTGCTTTTTGAGTATGATCTGAGCAGTATTCAGGACAGCCTGAAGGAAGCACAGCTGGCGCTGGACCGTCTGAAGAATGAGGCCCTTAGCCTGAACGAGCAGATCACCACTCTTGAGAAAGAGAAAAAGAAAGCCAATAAGAGCAGTCAGCTTTCCTATACCATTGAGATTGAGACCAACAAGATGAATCTTAAGAAAAATGAGTATGACCAGGTAAGCAAGCAGGCGGAGATTGACAAGCTGCAGGCTGCGACTACCAACACAGAGGTGCGAAGCGAGATTGACGGTGTGATCCAGAAGATTGATACCAGCAAGCTGGGAAGCGACGATGGAGATACCCTGGATGACAGCATGAGCTCTGATTATGGAAGTGATTCCTCTGATAATGCCTTTATCACCATCCTCAGTACCGGTGCCTACCGTATTAAAGGCCAGGTAAATGAGCAGAACCGTAATACAGTAGTTCCTGGCTCTGCAGTTCTTGTCCGTTCCAGAGTGGATGAGAACCAGATCTGGCATGGAACCATGGGCGCTGTGGATGAGCAGAATTCCTCTAACAGCAGTAGCAGCAACTCTTATTGGGGAATGTCAAGCGGAGATGACACGACCAGCTCCAGTACCTATCCATTCTATGTAACCCTGGATTCCTCTGAGGGCCTGATGCTGGGGCAGCATGTATACATAGAGATGGATGAAGGCCAGGAAGATCAGAAAACTGGTATCTGGCTTGGGGAATACTATATTGTGGATGCTGACACAGACAGTCCTTATGTCTGGGCTGTGGATTCCAGGGGAAAACTGGAGAAGCGTTCCGTTATTCTTGGACAATATGATGAGAATCTTTCTGAATATGAGATTGCAGACGGCCTGACGGAAGACGACAGCATTGCATTCCCGTCAGACAGCCTTGTGGAAGGTATGAGTACTAAGGATATGTCTGAGATGACAGATGAAGAGCTGGAAAATATTGACATGGAGACCAATCTGGATGACAGTGCGTACTCGGATGGAGATATTATGGAGCCAGTGGATGAAGGGGATTCCAGTGTGGATTTTGAATCTGGTGTGATCGATGAAAGTATGGATGCTGTGATCGATGGTGATTATTCAGAAGATTACTCAGAGGATTATTCGGAAGACATGATGGACGACAGCACCTTTGATGACAGTACAGAAGATTTTACCGTCGAAAGCATCGATGAGCCGGGACAGTACGGTTCTGAAGATACGGAGGCAGCAGGATGATACTTGAGCTGAAAGGAATTTATAAGGATTACCAGCAGGGGAAAATGACGGTCCCAGTATTAAAGGACGTAAATTTTTCCATGGAAGAGGGCGAGTATGTAGCCATCATGGGTCCTTCTGGTTCTGGTAAGTCCACACTTATGAACATAATTGGCTGTCTGGATCAGGCAACCAAGGGCACCTTTTTTCTGGACGGGCAGGATATCAGCAAATGTTCGGAGAATGAAATGTCAGATATCCGGCTGAACAAGATTGGGTTCGTATTTCAGAGCTTCCATCTTTTGCCAAGACAGTCGGCCATATCCAATGTAGAGATGCCGCTCAATTACGCACATGTTCCCAAGAAAGAGCGCAGGGAGCGTGCTTTTGCAGCACTTGACAGAGTTGGCCTGGCAGACCGTGTGGATTTCCGGCCGAACCAGCTCTCTGGCGGACAGATGCAGAGGGTGGCCATTGCCAGAGCCATTGTAAACAATCCAAGGCTTCTTCTGGCAGATGAGCCTACGGGAGCTTTGGACAGTAAGTCTGGCAAGCAGGTTATGGAGCTTTTCCAGAAGCTGAATGAGGAAGGTGTTTCCGTCCTTATGATCACTCATGATCCAGAAATCGCAGCACATGCCAAGCGGGTGGTTATGATCCGTGATGGTGAGCTGCAGGAAAAGAGGTGATCCCATGGGAAAAGTGAAAAAAGTTATTATAGGCGTGGTGATCACGGCCCTTGTGGGAACTGGTATTGGCGGCGGCCTTATGTATGTGCGTAAGGGAAGCCAGAAGGAGGTTCTGGTAGCAAGTGTCAGTGACCTTGCCGGTGAGAGATATGATTCCGACACCATATTAAGCGGTAATGTATACGCAAATGCCACACAGCGGATTACCGTAGATAAGGATATGATCATTGAGGAAGCTTATGTGAGCAAGGGAGATGAAGTGAAACCCGGCGATAAACTGATCTCTTTTGATATGACTCTTGTAGAGATGGAACTGAATATAGCCAAGCTGAAGCTTGAAAAGCAGCAGCAGGATCTTGCCACAGCGAAGAAAAGGCTTACCAGTCTCCAAAATGGCGGTCCGATTCTGGATTCTGATGCGTCTTCCGCAGATAATCTGATCGATTCCGGAGATGATTCCGGTATTGATTCCGGAACGGATTCGGGAGATGATTCTCTGGGGGATGATGAGATGTCTTCTGCAAATGTGACAGCAGCCGACCATTATCTGGCAGCTGTTCTGCAGCCTATGCTTCTGGCAGCTGTGACGGACGGATTTGCAGACAGCCAGGAAGTAGGAAGTGCAGAAACAGATATGACAGGCGAAGCGGCAGCAGATGATATGACAAGCGCAGACGACAGCGGAACTGCTTCAGACGGCACAGGAGAGACAGATGGGGACACAGCTGTGGATTCCGGCACTGCCTCTGATTTCTATGAGGAACCGTCAAATGACGGATTCAGCAGCGGAGATTCCGATTCCAGCCAGGATGGTTTTATATCTGATGCAAACGGGGATGGCTCTAATTCGGGCGGAGACACTACCCTGGGAGGAAATGAGGGCTTTGTAGATGGCGACGAACCATTCTATCTTACCCTGGATTATGACACCACACCTTATCAGGGAAGTGGAACAAAGGAGAATCCTTATCTGTATCTTTGCTCCAGTGCGAAGGCAAAGGTAAACGTAACAGGAGCTTTTTTGAACAAGATGGCTGGTTACAATGCAGATGGAACCATTTTGCTTCATCCGGGCGGATACTGGTATCTGCTGGAATTCCACCAGAATGATACCATTGGAGATTATACGAATAGGAAAGCATCCTGTACCGGCTATTATCTCATTGATGGAAACATGTTGTCCAATCCAGTGGACCGTTTTGCAGAAATGGATTTCACACTGGAAGGCGCCATGCAGTATGACAATGGAAATGATGATCCCGTTATTCCAGGCGACAATGGTAGCGGAGGAGGCAGTTCCTCCTTATCCCGTTCGGAAGCGATTAGGATCCAGAAAAAACGGATCGCCAGTCTGGAACTGGACATTCAGGAGAGCGAGATCAACATCAGCAAGCTTCAGAAAAAAGCGGACAGACAGCTGATCACAAGTAAGCTGGATGGTATTGTAACTACCGTGGGTGATGCCGCTACCGGAACCAACTCAGAATCCGATGCTTTTATGATGGTAAAGAGTAAAGATGGCTATTATGTACAGGGAACTGTCAGTGAGCTGATGCTTGACCAGGTACAGGAGGGCACTATGCTGACCTGTAATTCCTATGGCGAAAATGGTTATATGGTTTTTGAGGCAGAGGTGGTACAGGTATCTGATTATGCAGTAGATGGAGACAACTCCTATTATTATGGAGACAGCAATCCAAATGTATCCTCCTACACCTTCACAGCCAAGATCACAGACGATTCTGCCCAGGTAAGCGTAGGAGACTGGGTAGATATTCAGCTGGAACAGCAGACCCAGAGTACAGACGGCATTGTGCTTTCCAAGGCGTTTGTGCGTACAGAAGACGGTGTGAGCTATGTATATAAGGATAATAACGGTGTGCTGAAGAAACAGATCGTAAAGGTAAAGGAGAATGTAAACGGTGGTACTTATGTGCTGGTCAGTGGTGGATTATCCCTGGATGACAAAATTGCATTCCCTTATTCCAAATCTGTAAAAGAAGGTATGAAGACAAAAGAAGGATCACTGGATGAGTTTATGGGATATGACACCACATCATACGGCGGTCTTGGTTAAGGAGGGATTTCATGTTTGAAAATATACGTCTGGCATTCCAGGGAATCTGGTCACACAAGATGAGATCTTTCCTTACAATGCTGGGTATTATCATTGGTATTGCATCCATTATTGCCATTGTTTCCACAATTAAGGGAACCAGTGAGCAGATCAAAGACAATCTGATCGGTTCCGGAAACAACACAGTGAATATCACGTTGTCACAGGGTGACAGTGCATATAGTGTGGATTATTATGATGGCGGTTCTTCAGGTTCCACGCCTCTTTTGAGCCAGAGCCTGAAGGATGAAGTGTTAAAAGCAGACCATGTAGAAAATGCAACTTTTTTTTACAGCAGAACAGATTACAACAGCAATGTTTATTATGAGAACACCAGTTTTTCCGGCGGTAAGGTCTACGGCATTGATATGAATTATCTGGATACCTGTGGTTATCAGGTGCGTTCCGGAAGAGGTCTTGTACAGGCTGATTACGATGGTTTCCGCAAGGTTGCATTGATAGACAGCTATGCTGCAGACACCATGTTTCCAGGGGCAAATCCCATAGGAAAGATCATTGAGATCGGCTCAGAGCCTTATACAGTGGTTGGGGTTGTGCGCCAGTCCTCAGACAGCCTTCCGAATATGGATACGCCAAGTGATTTTGACAGTTACTATGAGAGCGTGATCGGAACGGTAATGATTCCCAATAAGTGCTGGCCTATTTCTTATAAGTTTGATGAACCGGAAAATGCCATCATCAAGGTTGACAGCACGGATAACATGAGTGAGGCCGGTTCTGCAGTTGCGAAGATCTTGAACAAATCGATCAGCACTACTGGAAGCGGAAGCAGCAGCTTTAAGTATAAGGCTGATGATGTTATGCAGCGTGTAAAGGATCTTCAGGATTTAAGTGAGAGCACCAATTCCCAGCTGATCTGGATCGCAAGTATTTCTCTTCTGGTTGGAGGTATTGGCGTTATGAACATCATGCTGGTATCTGTAACCGAGCGTACCAAAGAGATTGGTCTGAAGAAAGCAATCGGTGCAAGAAAGAAGGTTATTCTTGGACAGTTCCTTACAGAAGCAGCGGTACTTACCAGCGTAGGCGGTATTATCGGAGTGATCCTTGGAATCGGACTTTCCAAGATCGTATCCAGGGTGGCTGGTTCACCTACTGCCATCAGCGTTCCTGCTATTGTAGGTTCTGTAGTATTCTCTATGCTGATCGGAATTATCTTCGGTCTGCTTCCTTCTGTGAAGGCAGCCAACCTGAACCCGATCGATGCACTTAGAAGTGAATAAATGGTAACTGTGAAGACACGGAACAGTTGCAATAAATGTTAATATTGTTATAAAAATGAACAGCTTGAAGCGCAAAGTAAAATGATTTGTGCTTTGGCTGTTCTTTTTTTCGTGGGACATGTTATACTGTTTTAGAGATTATATAGAGATTCCTTTGGTAAGGTTATGGCTATACAGAGGCGGAGTATTCCCTGCAGACAGGCAGGATGCAAAGCTGATTCTGAATAAAACCTTAACAATGGAAGGAGAATTTTAACATGCACAAATATAAAACGGCAAAAAGATTGCTGTCGGTTTCTGTGGCTGCGTGTCTGGTAGCTGTAGGAGCTGGAAGTCTTACAGGCTGCGGTACCTCAGATGGAAGTAAAGACAACGTTCAGCATGATAGCGGAAACACGGCTAATGACACAGCAAACTCTGGAGACTCCAAAGCAATGGGTCGTTATCTGGAAGAGGAACTGGCGGTACCGGAAGATTGTACGGAGGTTGCCAGCCTGCAGATTATGGAAGATGGCAGTATGGAGATGATCGCAAGAAACAGTGACTACGAACTGTCTCTTTATAAGTCATCTGATCAGGGCAAAACCTGGGACGAGGGGAAAGCTCTTACAAGCCTTTTCGGTTTGGACGGTGTTTCTTTTTATAAAGCAGCACTTGGGAGAGACGGAAGCATTCTGGGCGGTGTGTTTATAGAGCCTGAGGATGATAACGGTACAGTGGACATGGATTATTATTATTGCCCAGCTGGCGGGGAAGGGAAAAAGCTGGAACTTGGAAATGATGTGTCTGGAAGTTTTTCCTGGGATATGGCAATCGGGACAAATGGCAATCTGTTTTTGGAACTTATGGGAAATGGAATTCTGGAAATTAACCCGGCAGATGGCAGTGTGGTTCATGAATACGAGAAAGGAAAGCACACAGATTATATGGGAGTAACCTCGGAGTATCTGATCGTAATTGGAGATGGAGACGTCCGTTATTATGACATTGCTTCCGGCAAGCCAGCCGAGGGTGGGGACGCGTTGACGGAGCAGCTGAAAAAGACCCCTTCCAATCTGGAATTTGGCAATTCTTCTGGCACGTCCTTAATATTTATGGATGGAGACGAGGAAGGCACTCTGTTTTATGTAGACAGTACTGGCTTGTACCGCTATGCCTTTGGAGGCAACGTGGTCGAGCAGGTGATCGATGGAAGCCTGAATTCCATCAGTTCCACCAACAAGGCTTTTAACTGCATGGCGCAGGACAAAGACGGAAAGATTTATATAGGCGAGGTTAATTATGATTCCAGTGATATGGAGGGAAAACTGTTTTCCTATACGTACTCTGCGGACACGCCCACAGTGCCGGATACAGAACTGACGATTTATTCCCTGGAGAGTAATTCCAGCATTCGGCAGGCTGTGGACATGTTCCAGAAGGAACATCCGGATATTTATCTGACTCTGGAAACAGGAATGTCAGGGGATGATGGGGTAACCCGTACAGACGCTTTAAAAACTCTGAACACAGAAATCATGGCAGGAAAAGGCCCGGATATTCTGATCATGGATGGGATTTCTTCTGAAACTTATATCCAACAGGGAATGCTGGAGGACTTAAGCGGTGTTTTGAAGGAGGCAGGAATCCTTTCCAATATTCAGGAGGCGTATACAGAAGAGGATGGCAGTATTTATGAAATGCCGGTGAAATTCGGAATCCCAATGATCCAGGGAGCGAAAGAAGATGTGGAGACTGTTCCCGGAAACGCTTTTGGAGCAGTTTGCAGACAATAATTCAGCAGCATGGATGAAGACGGACGGAACCCTGGATGAAGAGAAGGTGAAGGAATTTCTGGAGCAGATGGGAAGGATCTACCAGGCTGGAAAGGATGGAGTTGATCAGATGAAGGCTGCTTATCCGCAGGCTTTTGATGACAGCCAGACGCCAGAGTATGACCGGAGCTATGGAACTGCAGGGGAAAATGTTGCAGCCCTTTCCGGAACAAGTTTGTTTGCAGTTGGCGGCGTTTTTTCACCCTATGATTTTGCAACTGTGACATCTTTTGCTGATCTGCTGGAAAATCAGGAGTATGAGCTTTGGAATGGGCAGGTATCCAACTGCTTTATTCCCATAAATAAGATCGGCGTTAGTTCCAAATCCTCAGAGAAGGACAAAGCTCTGGAATTTGTGCAGTATCTGTTTTCCGAAGAAGGGCAGCTGTTGTCAAAGAGTGATGGCTTGCCGGTTGTGGAGAAGGTGTATGATGGAGAGGATTATTGGAAACAGGGGGAAGAAGGCAAAGTGCTGGCGTCCGGAGGAACCAGCAACAATGTTACCGGACAGGAACTGGATTATGAGATCAAGGTGCCGTCAGCTGATAAAGTGGAGGCATTTAAGCAGCTGGGAAAAACACTGACAACTCCGATCCTGGACAATGCGATCATCACCAGTGCAGTCTGCGAGAACGGAGTACGCTGCCTGAATGGAGAAATCGGTCTTGATGAGGCGGCAAATGCGGTGATACAGCAGGTGAACCTGTATCTGGCGGAATAATCTGGTAGTTGGAAAATGACGAAATAAAATAGTAAACAGGAAGAGAAACGCCATAGAAGTTTGCAAAGCAGAAGCTATGACGCAGTATGGAGAGTTCAAGATGTTTAAAAAGCTGCACAGGCAAATGACAATATTTTCTACGTTGATCACAAGTGGGATCCTGATCCTGATGGCGGTTGCCAGTCTTGCGATTTTTGAGCGGGGACTTGTCCGCAACAGTTATGAAAGATTTTTGAATAATGGAAATTCCTGTGTAGCTTACCTGGAAAATCAGACCATTCTTTCTCATAAATGGATTCTGGAGGCGAAGCTGGAATATGGAGTGGAATTCCGGATCCTGAACAATGGGAAAATGCTGCGGCCTTTGGAAGAGAACCGGAAGAAGCAGACACAGTTTATTGCTTCTGCGTCACATGAGCTTCGGTCTCCGCTGGCTGTGATCCTATCCTGTGTACAGGCTATGGAAAAGGGGACTGGGGAGACGGGAAGGCTTTTGCAGACCATAAAGAGCGAAGGGAACCGGATGTCACGGCTGATCGGGGATATGCTTTCTCTTGCTAATGCGGACAATAAATCATGGAGTGTTATGAAGACAGATTGTGAGTTTGATACCCTGCTTCTGGAGACTTATGAGAAGTATGAGCCGATTTTGCGGGAGAAGAAGATTTCCCTGAAGGTGGTGCTGCCGGAGGAACCATTATCCATCTGTAAGTGTGACAGTGCAAGGCTGAGTCAGGTGCTGAGGATTCTTTTAGACAATGGAGCGAGTTATGTGCCAGCAGGTGGGAGGATGGAACTTGGTGTAGAAGAAAAGGAAAAATATTTCAGGATTTACGTGCAGGATAATGGACCGGGGATTCCGGATGAGAATAAGGAGGCGGTGTTCCAGAGGTTCTATCGGGAGGATTCGGCCAGGAAGGATAAGCAGCATTTTGGACTTGGGCTTTGCATTGCGAAGGAGATCGTGACCTTACATAAGGGGAGTATCCGGATCACAGATACGCCGGGAGGAGGCAGTACGTTTGTGATAAAGCTGCCGAAAGAAAAATAGGGGGCGGTTTCCCGGACGCGCTTTTACAATGTATATTCACCGCCGTGCGTCCAGGCGTTCCGGTGAGCTAGCTGGTAACTACGACTAAGACGCTCAGGAAAGCCTTCGCGCCTAAGTCTACGTAACCATCGGATCTCACCTCCACTAAAACCGCTCCTGAAATGCACGGCTACATGAATATACATTGCAAAATCGCTGGTTGTTGAAAAGGAAAAATGCAAATGCCATGTTGAAGGTAAAGACTATGCTCAGCATGGTATTTTTTTTAGTGGTATACATCCAGCTGGTAGCCGACGCCGCGGACGGTTTTTTAAGACAGGGTGCTGTCTACGGATTTTAGGCGTCGGCGGAGGAAGTGGATGTAGTTGTCAAGGTTGCCGTCTTCTACGTCGGAGTCAAGGCCCCAGACCCGGGAGAGGAGAAGGGGGCGGGGGAGAACCTGGCCGGGGTTGCGGAGGAAAACTTCCAGGAGGGCACTTTCGCGGCCGGAGAGGGTGCACTCTTTGGAGCCTTTGGTGAGGCGGCCGCATTCGGGATCAAAAGAGATGTCGCCTAGTTTCAAGAGATTCAGGTCACCCCATTTTCCAGGGCGGCGCAGAATGCTGCGGATGCGTGCCAGGAGCTCTTCGAAAGCGAAGGGCTTCACCATGTAGTCGTCGGCGCCGCAGTTCAGGCCCGTGACCTTGTCCTCCAGTTCTCCAAGTGCAGTGAGAAAAATGACAGGGGTGGAGATGTGGGCTTGTCTGGATTCTTTAAGAACCTGGGTGCCGTCCATGGAGGGCAGCATACGGTCCAAGATTACCAGGTCGTACATATTTTCCTGCATATAATAAAGCCCCTCGGCTCCGTCAAGACACACGTCTACTGTAAAATTTTCTTTTTCCAGTGCCAGCTTTGTCAGCTGCGCCAGGTCTTTGTCATCTTCTATGATTAAAATTCGCATAGGAAACTCCCTTCATAATAGCTAGTACATCATAAACTAAGTAACTGCCACATTGACTTGTCTGATTTTTCATATGCTGCGTTGTCGTCAGTCGCCGTAGCCACCGCTACGCCTCCTTCCTCCGCCTTGCATACGAAGAAATCATCCTGCGTCAATGTAGCAGAAACTTAATTTATGCTGTACTAGCTGTTCATTCTATGCCCTCCGCAACCGAGGACGGTCCATTGGTGGACATAACACACCAGTCTGCAATCTGGTATTTATTATATACGTAAATCTCTAAAATTTCTCTAATTATTTTGAAGTGGGGGAGATTATAAAGGTGAAAAATTTAGAGAAAGAATAGAGATTCCTCTGCTATCTTAATGTCATTGAGCGATGAGCAGTTTGAAATGAAAATACAAAAAGACAGCCTGCTCAATGAATTATCATGAAAAGAGGACCTATCGTGAAACGAAAACATGCCCTTACAGGCATTTTATTTATTCTCCCAAGCCTGGCAGGTGTCTGCCTGTTCTGGCTGATCCCTTATGTGGATGTGATCCGCAGATCATTCTTCGGGGCTGTGAATGGGACATTTATTGGACTTAAGAATTATCAGATGATATTTTCCAATCAGGCATTTCTGCTGGCTGGGAAAAATACCATTCGGTTTTTCGGAATCTGTATTCCTCTTCTGGTAGTTTTGTCACTGATAACTGCTATCCTATTAAATGGACTTCGAAAGAACCAGAAGCAGCTGCTCAAAACAGCATTTTTGCTACCGATGGCCATACCGGTTGCCTCCGTCGCAATCTTATGGAAAGTCCTGTTTAATGGACAGGGACTTTTGAACCATTTATTGGACCTGCTGTCGTGGAAACACATCGACTGGCTGAATACCAAGGCTTCTTTCTGGGTGCTGGTGATCAGCTATATCTGGAGAAACTTAGGCTATGACATTGTATTGTGGCTGGCAGGGCTTTCTACCATACCGACAGCTCTATATGAGGCTGCAAAGGTAGATGGTGCTGGCATCTGGAAATGTTTCACCAGGATTACCTGTCCAAACCTTCTGCCATCTCTTTTTACCATTGTGGTGCTGTCACTTCTAAATGGCTTCAAAGTGTTCAGGGAAGCGTATCTGGTGGCAGGCGATTATCCACAGGAGAATATGTATCTTCTCCAGCATCTGTTCAATAACTGGTACAGAGACCTTGCCATGGATAAAATGGCTGCGGCTGCGGTGGTTACTGGAATCACGATCATGGTTCTGGTCCTCTTATTGCAAAAAGCATGGGAAAGGGAGGATTAGAAAATGAAAAAGATAACTTATTTTTTCCTCGCTTTTTTGGCCCTTATTTTTGTATTCCCTGTTTTGTTTCTGGCAGTCGGTTCCCTTATGGGGAAAAACGAACTTACCGGTCTGCTCCTTCCCGTAATGCAGGAGGGCAGTAAAGGATATGCTTCCTGGAAACTATTTCCAGAGTATCCGACTTTGAAGCATTATGTGGAAGTACTTCTGGACTCCCCGGAATTCTTTGTGATGTTCTGGAATTCGGTGAAGATCACAGCTGGCGCACTCCTTGGTGAGCTTTTGGTTGGAATGCCCGCTGCCTGGGGCTTTGCAAAATATGATTTCCCAGGGAAAAATATAGTATTTACCTTGTACATCGCACTGATGATGATGCCATTTCAGGTTATGCTCCTTGGCAACTATCTGGTGCTGGATAAACTTGGGCTTCTTGACTCGCTTTGGGGGATTATTTTCCCAGCGGTTTTTTCTACATTCCCCGTATTTATTATGTACCGCTTTTTTAAAGGGATTCCCCTGGCGCTTCTGGAAGCGGCAAGACTTGACGGTGCAGGTGAGCTTAGACTGTTTTTTATAGTTGCCATCCCCTTGGGCTCGCCTGGCGTCATTTCTGCCATTGTTCTGGGATTCCTGGAATACTGGAATCTGATCGAACAGCCGATGGTATTTTTGAAAACAAAAGAATTGTGGCCATTGTCCTTATATCTGCCAAATATTGATCTGAAACAGGCGGGGCTTGGGTTTGCTGCTTCGGTGGTGGCACTTGCACCTGCAGTTCTGGTGTTTTTGTCCGGACAGGACTATCTGGAGCAGGGAATTGTTTCCACGGCGGTAAAGGAATAGAAACGAGAGGGGCAGTAAAGCAACAATTCTAAAAAGGGAGATTGACATGAAGAAAAAACTAATTCAGGCAGCTGGCATATTTTTTCAGTTATGCTGATTTTTACCATATTATCAAGAGTTTCGGATTCCGTAAATGTGATACAGATCCAGACTAAGAATCCATCCAATCAGGTGATCACCCATGAGGTAAGCGGCACTGGAAAAGTGGAGGGAAGTCAGGAAGTGGCTGTGTTTGTGCTGGAAAACCTGCAGGTGGAGCAGGCACTGGTGCATCAGGGACAGACGGTGAAAAAAGGAGATACTTTGCTGAAGCTGTCCCGGGAGAGTATGGAGGATGCTGCCAGGGACCTGGAGGATAAAATAAAAACTCTGGAGGGACAGGCAAAGGACCTGGAAAGCCAGAACAAGGTGAACAGCCAGAAGCGTGCGTCAGAGCAGGCCTGGGCGGACAATTCTTACGATCTTGCTGTGCAGAGCGGAAATGTTTCTGTGGATAATGCAAGAGAAGAACTCCAGGCAGCGCAGCAGCGTCTGGATGAATTTTACCGGGAAAAAGAAGCTAAAACTTCCGGGGATGACTTAAGTGGATTTACAGATGGAGAGGAAGATTTTACAGATGGTGAGACCGCTATCGCACAGGAAGATGATTCCACTGCAGAAGCTGCCCTCCAGTCTGATCTGCGCGCCAGACAGGAGGCACTGAATGAGGCAATCGCAGAAAGAAACCAGACACTGGCTAGTGCAGGAAAAGCAGTTGCGGATGCCAGTGCGCCGGAGGCTTCTGACAGCAGCCTGGAAAATGTAAGGCGGGAGCTGGAAAATGCCAGGGCTGACCTGGAAAAAGTTACAGCACTTCAAAACACGGATGGAATCATTGCTTCCCCCACGGATGGCGTGATCAAAAACCTGGCTGTGCAGACAGGAGACCTCACCGGACAGACGGCAGTTGCAGTTTTGTATTCTTCCGACGGTGCCCTTCGAATGACAGGCACCATTTCAAAAGAAGATATGAAATATGTGTCTGCCGGTGCTGAGGTAAAACTGACAGATAATAACAATAATGATATTTCTGGTGTAACTGTGGAAAATATCACAGAAAATGACGAGGATAATGATATTCGTGATCTGTCAATCTTACTGCCGGATGACAGCATGGCTATTGGACAAAGCGGGGATTTTTCCATATCAAAAGATTCTGGACCCTATTCTTGTTGTGTCCCGCTTTCGGCACTATACTCAGAAGACGGCAAGGATTATGTGTACGTTACTGATACAGAAAATACAGTGCTTGGCACCGTGATGACAGCAAGAAAGCTGGAAGTTACAGTGCAGGATCAGAACCAGACTACAGCTGCACTGGGCGAGGGGAGCCTTTCTACGGACCAGGCTGTGGTCGTGCAGGCAGACAGGGAATTGAAGGACGGCTGCAGAGTGAGGATTTCTGAGAATGGATAGTAAAAAGAAGAATTGTTTTTTGAAATATATGAAAGCAATGTCAGCCGTGCTGCTTTCGTCAGTGCTATTTTATTTTGGCATGAAGGATTATGTGCATGTAGGAAAAACGGATATCGGGGTGGCAGAACTGTATGGCAATTATCCCACTGTAAGCCAGGCGAAGCAGCTTTGGCAGGACAGCCAAAAGGGAGACGAAATTACAGACCTTTGCTTCCTGTGTAATGGAGGTGTACAGACTGTGAAAAATTCCCGGTATTCCAGGCAGACAAATGTCAGAGTGACAGGGATTATAGGAATGGCAGCGCTGTATGACCGGCAGGCAGCTATGCTGGAAGAAAGTGATGAGAATGGCTGCGTGATCGATAAAAATACCGCTCTGGATCTTTTCGGCAGTGAAAATTGTGTGGGAAATCAACTGATGGTAGGTGAGGATATTTATGAAGTGAGAGGTGTTGCATTCTGGAGCCAGCATATGCTGCTCATCCGTCCAGCACAAAAAAATCTGTTTTGCACTCAGGTTCTGATCCGCAGCAAAAAAGGGCAAAGCGTGGAAAGCGCTGCTTCCAATTTTCTCCTAGGAAACGGATTGTCCGGTACCTTGGTGGATGACAGTTGGATGGATGTGATCCTGCCCCTGTTTCCTGTGGCTTTTTTTGTCATGTTTATAATAAGTATTTCCAGATGGATGTATAGATTTGAAAACGGAGATAAGCAAAGTGGAAGCCGGGAGGAGGAAAGGCCTGGAATTGATCTTAAGAAATGCGGCTGCTTTATTATGAGGATTTTATTATGGGGAATCTGTCTCTTTTTTTGCACGAGACTGCTATCAGATATTCCAAAGAGCTGGCTGCCGGATAAGTGGTCAGATTTTTCCTTCTGGCCTGGGAAAATCCAGAAAACAGTGGAGGCCTTCCGCTGGTACATCATGTTCCCCAAAACCATGGCACAGGCGGAACGGTTGGTAATGGGAATCTCCTGTATGATAAAATGTGAGGCAGCGGCACTGCTTATAGGGATCGCATAGGCGGTCCTTTTTCCTTTTTTGCCAAAAGAATTTTACAGAAAAAGAAATATTTTGTTACATTTTTTCGCCGTGTTTTCTCTAAAGTGTTTGCCAGATGGGAGTCCAGGTATTATAATAGACTGTAAGACCCTGAACGGGGAATGAAGATTTACAGTCGCTGTTTACTGGTCTGGCAGTGAACAGTAACGCCTGAGAAATGGCGGGACAGCGGCGACTTTTTATGAGATAAGGAGAGATTAAATGAGTAAGATTGCCATTGTAACGGACAGTAACAGCGGCATTACACAGGAGGAAGGACGCAGACTTGGAGTGTCTGTTATTCCTATGCCTTTTTTTATTAATGAGCAGATGTACCTGGAGGGGATTACCCTGAGTCAGGAGGAATTTTACCAGTGGCTGAAGTCTGACGCTTCCATTTCCACCTCCCAGCCAAGCCCGGGAGAGACGATGGGATTGTGGGACAATCTTCTGAAGGAATATGATGAGATCGTACAGATTCCTATGTCAAGCGGACTTAGCGCTACCTGCGCCACCGCTATGGGACTTGCCCAGGAATATGAGGGCAGAGTACATGTGGTGGATAATCAGCGGATTTCTGTCACCCAGCGCCAGTCTTTGGAGGATGCCATCGCCCTTCGGGATGCAGGCAGGAGCGGAGCTGAGATTAAGAAGATCCTGGAAGAAGAGAAATTTAATTCCAGTATTTATATTACCCTGGAAACTTTGAAATATCTGAAAAAGGGCGGCAGGATCACACCAGCGGCGGCTGCCATCGGTACTGTTCTGAACCTGAAGCCGGTACTGCAGATCCAGGGGGAGAAGCTGGATGCCTTTGCCAAGGTAAGAGGCAAGAAGCAGGCAAGACGTACCATGTTAAAGGCCATGAAAGCAGATTTTGACGGACGTTTCGCCCAGTTTGTCCAGAATGGAGAGATGTGCCTTCAGGCTGCTTATACCGGTAACCCGGAAGAAGCAGAGGAGTGGAAGCAGGAGATACAGGAAACATTTCCTGGCATGGAGATCCATATGGATCCGCTGTCCCTTAGCGTGGCATGTCATATTGGATATGGTTCCCTGGCGATTGCATGTTCTAAGAAAGTAACTGTATAGAAGTTGGAAAATAGCAGTTGTCAATAAACATAGATTTTGGTTATTATCTGTGGTTGGTAACTGAAAATATTCAATTTCTTACTTCGAAATGATTTTGATAGAAAATGATAACAGAAATATTCTCCCTAAGAAGGGAATTTAGGAGGATTTATGAAAAAACTTACAGACTACATGGCAGAAGAACTTTCTGCTGCATTTGAAAAAGCAGGATACGATCCGTCCTACGGTAAAGTAGGCGTTTCCAACCGTCCTGACCTTTGCGAATACCAGTGCAACGGTGCTATGGCAGGTGCCAAGGCTTATAAGAAAGCTCCATTTATGATCGCAGACGACGTAGTTGGCAATCTGGCAGAGTCCAAGGTATTTTCCATGAAAGAGATGGTAAAGCCTGGATTTATCAACCTGAAAGTCAGCGAAGAGTTTCTTGCAGATTATCTGAAAGAGATGGAAAAAGATGAGAAGCTTGGCGCAGACACAGCCAAAGAGCCGAAGACCATCGTCATCGACTACGGCGGACCAAACGTTGCCAAACCACTTCATGTAGGACATCTCCGTTCTGCCATCATCGGCGAGAGCATTAAGAGAATCGGCCGTTTTGTTGGTCACAAGGTGATCGGTGATGTTCATCTTGGAGACTGGGGACTTCAGATGGGACTGATCATCACCGAGCTGAAGCACAGACAGCCGGATCTTGTATATTTTGATGATAATTTTGCAGGCGAATATCCAACAGAGGCTCCCTTTACCATCAGCGAGCTGGAGGAGATTTACCCATGTGCAAGCGGCAAGTCCAAAGAGGATGAGGCATACCGCCAGGAAGCACTGGAGGCAACTCACCTTCTTCAGCAGGGTAAGCCAGGCTACATGGCTCTGTGGAACCATATCATGAACGTTTCCGTTACAGACCTTAAGAGAAACTATGCAAACTTAAATGTATCTTTTGACCTGTGGAAAAAGGAATCCGACGCACAGCCTTACATTCCGGATATGGTAGAGATGATGAAGGAAAAAGGCTTTGCCTATGAGGACCAGGGCGCACTTGTGGTAGATGTAAAAGAAGAGACAGACACCAAGGAAATCCCACCATGTATGCTGCTGAAATCTGACGGAGCTTCCCTTTACACCACAACCGACCTTGCTACCATCGTGGAGCGTATGAAGCTGTTCCATCCGGATGAGATCCTTTACGTCGTTGACAAGCGTCAGGAGCTTCATTTCATCCAGGTATTCCGCTGTGCAAGAAAGACTGGTCTTGTAGAAGAGGACACCAAGCTTTCTTTCCTTGGCTTTGGTACCATGAATGGAAAAGATGGCAAACCGTTCAAGACAAGAGAGGGCGGCGTTATGCGTCTTGAGAACCTGATCGCTGACATTGATGAGGAAATGCTCAACAAGATCGTGGAGAACAGAAGTGTCCGCGACAAAGATGCGAGAGATACGGCAAAGATCGTAGGTATGGCTGCTATCAAATACGGCGACCTTTCCAACCAGGCGACAAAGGATTATATTTTCGATGTAGACCGCTTCACTTCCTTCGAGGGAAATACAGGTCCGTACATCCTTTACACAATCGTTCGTATTAAATCCATTCTGAACCGTTACGTGGAAGAGGGCGGTAACCTTGAAGCTGGTGAGCTTCTTCCGGCTTCCAATGGCAGTGAGAAGAACCTGATGCTTCAGCTTTCCGGATTTGGCAGCATGATCGAGAGTGCCTTTGAAGAGAAAGCTCCGCACAAGATCTGTGCATATATTTATGAGGTTTCTAACGCATTCAACAGCTTCTATCATGAGACAAAGATCCTCAGCGAGGAGAATCAGGCGCAGAAGGAATCCTATATCCGTCTTCTGCAGCTGACCAAGAGAGTTCTTGAGACAAGCATTGATCTGCTTGGATTCGAGGCTCCGGATAAGATGTGATCGGGCTGTTTGCCAGAGGATTTTGACTGGTGGAACGGACATTGGGAAAATGTTAATTTTATTTTGTAAAAGATAGAGTTTTACAGGGCTGTGGAACCTGCTGATGTATATTGGCAGGGCACAGCCCTTTTTTTTGAGCAGTGAGCCCAAGTACGTGCTTGTACAGGAAATTGGCTAGCTGCGATAACGAGGAAAAAATGCAGAGCGTATTTTATCCTGTTAGTTTTTATTTTACTTGACATTGTAATTTAGTTGTACCATCATCTAACTGGTTGAACGTACAACTAATATGTGCGTAAGAAAGAATTTGACAGTCTGATATCTGGCAGAGTTTCGATCATTTTCCAGACGCATTCAGATTACCAGACCAGGGAAAGGAGACATACATGGACAGTACTCAGCGAAAAATGACCAAGATCGCCCGTGAAGTCAGCAAGTTCACCGTACAGATGATGAAAGAAGACGGAATCGGTACAGCTGAATTTGACGTGATACATTTTATCCGGCACAATCCGGGGGTGACGCAGACGGTGATGAGAGAGTCCCTGAAAATTGATAAAGGGGCAGCGGCAAAGCGTGTGGCCAGCCTGGAGAACAAAGGCTATCTGATCAGAAAACCAAATCCGGAAGACGGCAGAAGCCAGTTGTTATATGCCACAGCGAAAGCGGAAGATCTGAAAAACTCAAAAGCACAGATTGAGACCATTTTTTATGAGTGGTTATTAGAAGAACTTCCGGAAGATGAAAAAGAGGCATTTTGTAAAACCTTAGATACCCTTTACTGGAAATCAAAACGACAGCGTCAGGCTGGATTTCCAGATGTGGCGCGCAAGGTGATGGAATGCAGAGATGAGGTGCCGGAAGATGAAGAATAAGAGCAGAGGATTCCAGCCGGACAGGGTGATCTCCTACTTTAAGGAAGAGTGGAAGGTGCTTCTGACTGTGACCATCTCCGGTTTGATCTACAACATCGGTCTTTTGGCAGGCCCCTGGTTTGAGGGAAAAATGACCGGCTGTCTGGTGGAGATCCTGAAAGGGCTGGGAGCGTTTTCCGATATGCTGGTTCTGGTGCTTGGCTATGTGATCGCCATTGCAGTTGTTCAGATTGCCAGATACATTAAGCGTTTTTATGTGCGGCGTTTTGCAAATAATGTAAACCGCAGAATGAAGGAAATTCTGTATGCAAGTCTGGTAAGGAAAAGCCGTGCAAGCCTTCGGGAAGAGGGCGAGGGAAGCATTATGACCAAGGCAATCCTGGATGTGGATGACTGCGTAGAGGGAATGCGTAAGTTTACCACGGAGATTTTTGATACAGGAGTTGCCCTTGCTGCTTATGCAGGGATGCTTTTGTGGTATGATTTCCGGCTTGCTTTACTTTGCATGATTTTCCCGCCAATTTCCTATATGACAGCGGAAAAGATGAAAAAGATGATCCAGAGGACCGGGGCTGCATACAAAGAGCAGTCAGGATACCTGAGCAATGCCACTTTGGACAGGGCGGAGAACGCCATTACATACCGTGTCTTCGGATGTGAGCAGGAGCGGCAGCAGGCTTACGAGGAGAATCTGACTTCTTATGAAAAATCAGCAGTAAAGGTCAATATCTGGAATTCTGTAATGCCGCCGGTATATCGGATCATTTCCATGGTGGGCGTTCTGTTTATTCTGTATTTCGGTCAGAAAAATGTGTTGGGAACTGGCTGGAGCACATGGACCATTGCTTCCTTTACCACATTTCTGGCATGTTTTGTGAAGCTGTACGTGAAGTCCTCCAGTGCAGCGAAGCTGTTTAATGCAGTGCACAAGGCGCAGGTTTCCTGGAAAAGGATCAAGCCGCTTTTGACGAAGCAGGAGGAAAGTACACAGAGTGAGAAAAATGTGTTCGGAATTCCGGAAAATGGGGAAGTGGCAAAACAGGAGATAGCTCAGTCAGAAATCCGTTGCCGGAGCGTGGAACAATTGCAGGTCCGCCATCTGAATTTTACTTACCCAGACGGAAAACTGATTCTGAAAGATATTTCTTTCCAAGCTGAAAAGGGGCAGATGATCGGGATTACCGGGCCGGTTGCCTGCGGAAAATCCACTTTAGGAAAGGCATTTTTGTGCGAATATCCATATGAGGGCCAGATCCTGGTGGATGGCGAAGAATTTCAGAATATGAAGCCGTCCCAGCGTACAAGTATCATTGGCTATTTGGGCCATGATCCAGAGCTGTTTAATGACAGCGTGGAAAATAACGTTCTTATGGGTGAAAAGAAAAATCCGGATGATTTTCTGAAAATGGTCTGCATGGATGAGGAAGTAAAGGAGATGGACGATGGCATCCAGACCCTGGTTGGAAACGGCGGTGTCCGTCTTTCCGGCGGTCAGGGAAAACGTCTTGCCCTTGCCAGAACCCTATGCCATAAGAAACCGGTTCTGATCCTGGACGATCCATTTTCCGCTTTGGATAAGAGCACAGAGAGACAGATTTTTGCTAATTTGAAAGAGCAGTCCAGGGAGAGCATTGTGCTGCTGATTTCCCATCGTCTGTATCTGTTCCCACAGATGGATCAGATCATCTGGATGAAAGATGGAAAAACGGTGGTGGGCACTCATGAGGAACTGTTTGCCAGGGTACCTGAGTATCAGAAATTATTTACAGAGGAAGGAGGTTCGGCAAAATGAAGAAAAATCAGGTGAAAAATGTTATCTGGAAAACAGTTCTGCAGCAGAAATGGCTGTCCATAGGTATCGTTCTTGCAGTGATAGGAGCCGTTGTAACAGCCCTGATTCCTCCGCTGGTCCTGGCCAAAATCGTAGATACGATCACAGCTGGAAAAAACGTGGTCTTCTGGAGCATTCTCCTTTATTTTGTAATGCTTGCACTTACCGGAATCATGGAATCCGCAAGGGAAGGTCTTCTGACTGTATTTGGACAGAAAATCACCCATGCCCTTCGGAGCAGTCTTATGGAGAAATTTGGAAGGCTTACCTCTGATAATCTGACCGGGTTGGAACCAGGAACTTTGGTTTCCCGTTTTGTCGGGGATGTGGATACGGTGGAGAATCTTTTTACCTCAGGAATTATCAGTATGTTTGCAGATGCCTGCAAGATCATCAGTATTCTGGTGGTGATCTGGTTTGAAAATAAAGGCCTTATGGTGGTACTGCTTGTCATATTGCCATTTCTGTTCTGGTTTACCAGACATGTGCAGAAAAATATGCTGGCGGCTCAGATTGAGAACCGGAAGGCCGTGGGAAGAGCTTCCGGGCATGTGCCGGAGACCCTTCACAATATCCGTACGATTCACAACCTTGCCCGGGAAACATATATGGAAAAGCGTTACGACACGTATATTGGGGAGAGTTATGCAGCTATGGAGAGAACTAATTTTTATGATGCTGTATATTCCCCGGTGATTCTGATTTTGAACGCGGTCGTGGTTGCGGCTGTGATGCTGCTTTCCGCATCTGGAAACAGGACGGTGCTGACCTTTTTCGGAATGTCTGCTGGAACTGCAGTGGCAGTGACTAATTACATTTCACAGATCTTTACACCCGTGGAAAGTCTGGGAATGGAGATTCAGACTATTCAGTCTGCGGTGGCGGGAATCCATAGGATTAATGAATTCTTTGGACTGGAAGAGAAGAAAGATGGACTGCAGGAAGTGAAAGAACTGTCAGTTGCAGATAAAGGCGTTTCAGAGTCAGCCAAAGATGCGGCAGCTGTGAATGTGGTTGGGAAGTCTGGAGAGGATGAGGTTCCCTTTGTGGAATTTCAGAATGTGACCTTCGGCTATGACGAGCATGTGGTGCTGGAACACTTGAATTTCAAGGTGCTGGACACCGATCAGGTGACACTCCTTGGGCGCACCGGCGCAGGAAAAAGCACCATATTAAAACTGCTCCTTGGCCTTTACGAGCCAGATCAGGGAAAAGTGCTGATCCATGGGATTCCGGCAACAGCTGTGAAGGCTGGGGACAGACGAACGCTCTTTGGCTATGTGGAGCAGACGTTTCACATGGTGCCTGGAACGGTGCGGGATCAGATCACATTATTTGATGGGCGGATCTCAGACTGCCAGGTAAAGGCAGTGGCAGAGCTTACCGGATTAAAAGAGGCAATTGAGAGTCTGGAAAATGATTATGACACATATTGTACCCCGGAGATTTTTTCCCAGGGACAGTGGCAGCTGTTATCCATCGCCAGAGCTGCTGTGTCAGAGCCCAAGATGCTGCTTCTGGATGAGATTACTGCGAACCTTGACGCAGAGACAGAGAAGAGCGTGCTGGCAGCGCTGAAGCGTGTGGCAAAAGACCGTACGGTTATTTCTATTTCCCACAGAACTTCTGCGGAGCTGGGACGAACTATTCAGATCTGAGAAACAAGCTAACATAGGTTTTGGCAAAACGCCGTATGAGATCATTCTTGTGCGGCGTTTTTTTATGTAATAGGAAATTCCGTTGGAATTCCCTATTACATAAAAAAGCCCTACCGGGTAGGATCGCACTGCGGCGGCTTATAAAACAATAAAAATTTTATAAAGTACTTTTCAGCAACTGATTCAGGTGTTATAATTCTGATTACATCTTAAATGTCAGGAGTAAAGAACTGGCATTTCAGAATCATTCATTTTATCTTATTTGTAACTGTTCAGAACCTTCACAGTTACTCTTATTTATCATTTGCCGGGATTCATCGGCAGCATTCACTTAATTATTTTTATTGCTTGGCAGTTTTTGTTTTTTTACGAAAAAGAGGTGGTTATCATCAATCTTACAGGCATGATCTTAAAAATGCGTTACTGTATCCTGGAGCAGGTAGGTTCGGGCGGAGAGGGAAATCTTTATCTGGCCAGGGATATGGAACTTGGAAATTACTGGGCGGTGAAGGAGATTCCTATTGAGAAAAAACGGGAGGCCAGGCTGCTGCGCCTTTTGGAGCACCCCTCCATTCCACGGATGGTAGATTACGTGGAAAATGGAGAGCACTGTTATCTTGTGATGGAGTATATCCGGGGAAAATCCCTGGGCCAGTTGCGTAAGGAGGGGCATACTTTTTCCGCAGAGGAGCTTCTTTCTTATGGAGATACAGTTCTTTCCGTTCTGGAATATCTTCACGGACAAAAGCCGCCGATCTATTATGGAGATCTGAAGCCGGATAATCTTATGCTCTCGGATTCCGGCAAACTGTATCTGGTGGATTTTGGAAGTGCGATGTTTGGATTTGGGGAAAATCAGCGGATCTGTATGGGAACAGAAGGCTTTGCCGCGCCGGAGCAGTATGAGGGAAAAGTGAACGGTGTCAGTGATCTGTATGCATTTGGGAAAACCATGCAGATGCTGATGGGAAAACACTGGCTTGGGGTTCTGTGGAAGGTGCCGGGGCTGGGGTTGTTTCTTTATAAGTGTATTCAGCCCCAGGAGAAGCGACGGTTCCAAAGCGCGGCCAGGGCACGTAAAATGCTGACATCCATAGGAAAAAGAGGAGGACACGTCCGTAAAAACATTGCGGTGGCAATTGGAACTGCGGGAATCCTTCTGACAGCAGGTGTGCTGCTTGCCAGTTCGGAGCGCCCTGTATCTTTTGAATGCGCATTGGCAGAAGTGACAGAAGGGTATTACCAGATGCTGGAAAAGGAGCCGGATCCGTCGGAATTGGATTTAGAAGAAGTGGGAATGAGCCAGGAGAAGGACGGGAGTGGAATTTTAATTAAAAAATGTGAACAAGTAGAAAAAGGTTTGCAAAAACTGCAAAAGGAATATACGAAAGATGAAGAACAGCGGAAATTGCTTTTACTGCTGGCTGCCAACGCAGAGGTAATGAAAGAGTGGGAACGGTCAGCTGTATATTATGAACAGCTGCTTTTGTATGCGCCGGGGTATGCCAATGGGTATGGCAAGTATGGCCTGTTTCTTTTAAGAAGAGGACAAGTGCGTTCTGCCAGAAGGCTGCTGGCCTTATACAAAAGCAGCGGGGCAGATGGGAAGGGCTGTGAAAGCATAGAAATGTGGGAGAAGCAGATGGAAGATCTGGAAGGGTGAGGAAAAGTGAAAAGATGGACTAAAATATGCCTGGTTATGATAATGACTTTGCTTATGACAGGCGGCGGTGGGCGCTGCCTCTACGCCGGGGAGTTTGGAGGATTTGATATCGACATTGGAGCAGAGGAAGACATATTTGAAAACTGGGAGGAAGGATCTGGAGAAAGCCAGGAAACGACGGAACCAGAGTTAAAAGATAGTGAGAGCAGCCGTGAAGAAAAGCCGGAAAGTGATAATAAGAGCAGTAATGAACGTAATAATGAGTGCAGCAACGAGAGCAGTAATAACAATAGTAATGTCAGCAATAATGACAGCGCTAATAGTGGCGGTGATAATTCCCACAATAATAACAACAATAGTAATACCGGAGAAGCAAGTCAGTCGAAAACGGAAAGTAGTGGAAAAAGCAGCGATACAGAAAGTAGTGCTGATGCAGCCTCACTGGCGAATAACAGCGCAAAAAATAAAAAAACTGACAATCCTGCAAATGCAAACGATAATGCAAAAAGAAAAGATTTTAAAAGTAAGGAAGAAACGTTAAATTCTGCTGCTTCCAGTGAAGGGCAATCGCTTCCCAGTGAAAAGAAAGACGAGAATCCCTCAAAAACAGACGAGAAAACAATAAATCCGAAAATCCCAAAAGTAGAAAGTGCCGTTGATCGTCGGAAATTTACGGCATTTGGAACGGTAACCACCGCGATTGGAATGGCAAAAACTTCACCTGAACTGAAATTCTATAACAGTAATGACGAAAATAAGGATAATCATAAAAAAACAACAGAAAACAATAACAAAAACATATATTTTGAACACCCAGAGTTTGTCCCTGAGAACGAATATCCCAGGATCCGGATCATAAGAAGAGCGGAAGATCAGGATGTCACAATTTTATCTTTACGTTTCAATGATGAGGAAATTTTTTTCCACCAGGAAGGAGATACGCTTATATTTGACCAGCCGGTTACCGGGAAGAAGAATCGGATAAATTTACTTGCAGTAATTGATGGAAGCAGGATTGTGCAGATGCCTGTATGGGAGTTTTAAAGGATTTTGCCATCTGGACGTTGGAAAGAAATGATGCTATAATTAACAACCATATAGTGAAATGCTTGTTAAGGATAGCAGATATTTTAGAAAATACTTGACCATACAGGAGGCAAAACACAGATGTATAAAGCCATTTTATTTGACTTAGATGGAACACTTACAGACTCCGGTGAGGGAATCACCAAGTCTGTACAATATGCTCTGGAGAGGATTGGAAAACCGGAGCCAGACCTTCAGAAGCTGCGTATTTTTGTGGGACCGCCCCTTTTGGAGCAGTTTCAGGAGTATGCAGGAATTGACGAGGAGACTGCGAGAAAAGCAGTTGAGATTTACAGGGAACGATATGCACCAGTTGGTATCTATGAGAATGAATTATATCCTGGAATTCCGGAACTGTTATCCGGACTGAAACAAAGAGGATACAAGCTTGCCATTGCGTCTTCCAAGCCGGAGAATTTCGTGAAGATCGTGGCAGAATATTTCCATATTGATTCCTATTTTGATGAGATGGTAGGAAGCGAGCCAGAGGGCGGCAGAACCAATAAGACAGAAGTGATCGAGGAAACCCTGAAGCGGCTGGGACTTGGGAGTCACAGAGACCAGGTGATCATGGTGGGAGACAAAGAGCATGATGTGTTTGGTGCAAGACGTGCAGGGCTTGAATGTATCGCCGTTTCCTATGGATATGGAACTGAGGGAGAATTAGAGAATGCCCATCCTCTTAAAATTGTAGATTCCGCAGAAGAGATCCTGGATTTTTTCGCATAAGCCCCAGAAGAAAGCAAAGACGGCCTGTCCTGGTATGGAAATGCCTGTATCCGGTAGGAATCCACTTTGCAATTTCCCAGATCATATCCTATCTGGGACTATATCTTCTGGTAAGGCGGACTGGTGGGGATATGAGTGCCTATTACCAGCATGTGCTTATGCTCACAGGATTGACTGGAATTCTGGCAGCTATTCCATGTATCTGGCTGTATCGTGGGGATTTTGTGAGGAGAAGGGAAACTGGAATTCTGCAAGCTGTTGCTGCGAAGCCCACGCTTAAAGCAGAACCAGAAGCTGCATCTGAGAAAATGAATGGCGGTGTAAGGCGTGGTGGAAAAATATTTGCCACAGGCCGTCGCCTTCAGATCCCTGAAATTCTGGTATTTCTGGTAATCGGTGCATTTCTGGGGCAGTATGGTAATATCCTGGTGGGACTTTTCCAGCAGTATCTGAACCCGGAAACTTACCAGGAAACCCAGTCCCTGGTTTCCCAGGGGAAAAGCATCTGGAGCCTGATCTTCTGGATGGGGATTGTGGCACCTTTTGCAGAAGAGGTGATTTTCCGCTGGATGGTATTTCTGCGCATGAGAGACAATATGCGGGTGCTCACAGCTGCGCTGTTGTCTGGATTAACCTTTGGCATCTATCATATGAATCTGATGCAGGGCGTATATGCAACTATTATGGGATTGCTGTTTGCCTTGATCCTGGAATGGCGGGGAAATCTGTTTTCCAGTGTGTTTCTTCATATGGGGGCGAATATCTGGAGTCTGCTGGTCAGTGATGTGATGCTGTACATGCTGGATCATACAGGTGCCACTTCGGTGATTGCATTAAATCTGCTCCTTGTTTTTGCAGGTACGTATGGCATTTGGAGGTGCTATAAGAATTACCAGAAACGGGGATGTACGAGACTGATATAAAAGCATGATCGGAAATAATTGTATTAAGAAAATATAGAAGACCTTCTTACAAAATCCTGGAAAAACAGGGGAGATTGTGGGAAGGTTTTTTGTTGCCATTTACTTCTTTTTCAGTGAGATACTTTCGGGGTGCTTAGAAGTCAGATGGTGCGTAATTTCGCGCCAAGGGGGCGGTGAACAGTGGCTGGCGCAGTCCATTTTATAAACATTTAAGAATTCCCCATCTTGCCTTCCCGGCACACATATGCTATCCTAACTGTATTAAACGTATTAATACACTTGGAAAGGAGGCAGCCTGCCTATGATCGTTTTGGATTATCAGGACAGAAGGCCGCTGTACGAGCAGGTGGAGGAGAAATTCCGGAACCTGATCCTGATAGGAGCATTGGAGCCTGGTTCCCGGATGCCCTCTGTGCGGCAGCTGGCCATGGAATTATCGATCAACCCAAACACCATCCAGCGTGCTTATATGCAGCTGGAGCAGGAAGGATTGATCTACCCGGTTAAGGGAAAAGGAAACTTTATTGCGGACAGTGAAGAGGTGCGCAGGATCAGCAAAGCTTCCTATTCAAAAGAGCTAAAAGCCCTGGTCCGGAAAGGAAAGGCTATGGGAATGGACGAGGAAGAGCTGATCTACATTATTAGGGAATGTTACAAGGAGGAGAAGCCATGATAGAAGTCAAAGAATGCAGTAAGGCGTTTGGCACTGTCAAAGCGGTCAATAAAGCAACTCTGGACATTGGAGTAAGGGAAGTGTTCGGACTTGTAGGCAGCAACGGCGCTGGGAAAAGCACCCTGCTTCGAATGATGGCAGGGATCATGAAGCCAGATGAGGGAGAAATCCAGATCGATGGAATGCCCGTGTATGAAAACGAAGAAGCCAAGAAATTATTTTTCTATATTTCAGATGACAGTTATTTTCCAGCTAATTATACAGCTATGGATCTGGTACGGTTTTACCGGAACTTTTATCCCCAGTTTCGGATCCAGCTTTTCCATGAACTGATGGAACAGTTTCATCTGGAAGAAAACCGCAGGATTACAACTTTTTCCAAAGGAATGAAGAAACAGCTACTGGTGATCATCGGCGTGTGCGCGGCAACGAAATATCTGTTGTGTGATGAGACCTTCGATGGTCTTGACCCGGTAATGCGTCAGGCGGTAAAGAGCCTGTTTGCAGCGGAGATCATGAACCGGGAATTTACACCTGTGATCGCGTCCCACAATCTTCGGGAACTGGAGGACATCTGTGATCATGTTGGGCTTTTGCATAAGGGTGGAATCCTTCTTTCCAAGGATCTGGAAGATATGAAATTCCACATTCACAAGATCCAGTGTGTGCTTACTGGACGGCAGCAGGAAAAAGAACTGGAAAAGGAACTTCAGGTTCTGAAGGTGCAGCATCAGGGATCTCTCCTTATGATAACAGCCCGGGGAACCAGAAGTGAGATCATGGAGAAAATCCAGGCGAAAAATCCTCTTTTCATGGAGGTGCTTCCTCTGACCCTGGAGGAAATTTTTATCAGCGAGACGGAGGTGGCAGGCTATGAAATCAAAAATTTATTCTAGCAGATATATGAAGGTGACATCAAAAGGGCTGGTGTGGATCCCGGCTTTTGTGACCATTGGATTTCTTCTGGCCTTTCCGGTGGCAGAGCTGATCATGCTGGGAAACTGGTTCGGAATGGAATATACGGCCAGAGAGATCAATGCTCTTTATGCAAATCTGTGGCAGAATGGATTTATGCTCACCGGACTTGCGGTTGCAGCACTTGCGGCACTGTTTAATGGGATCAGCCAGTTCTGGTACCTGTATTCACCTCGGAAAATTGATTTCTACCACAGTCTTCCGGTGAAACGGAACAGGACATTCTGGTACAAGACTTTGCAGTCACTTTTATACTTTTGGGTGCCGTATCTGGTGATGGAATTTTTCGCCATCTGTATCGGGGCGATGAGAGGATTTTTCAGTCTTCATCTTATGAAACTGGCATTCCTTATGATGGTATTTCATCTGATGTTGTATCTGCTGATGTATTTTTCCGTTGTGCTGGTGATCTGCATCACAGGACATTTGCTTATGGGAGCGCTGCTTCTGGTGGCTGCTGTAGCTTATGGACCAGTGCTTTCTGTGCTGCTGGATTTATATGAAATGGCATTTTATTATACTCGCAGTGAGAGCCCTTATGGTTTTGTAAAATGGCTGAAAGAGATGGTCTCACCATTTACCATTTCTTATACCTTCGTGAAAAAATATGCAGAGGGAAATTACGGCGGAATACTGATTGCGGTGATTCTGGTAACTGCGGCATTGGGAGGTCTTGGATATTACGCCTTTGTACATAGAAGATCAGAGAGAACAGGGATGGCTTTTGTTTTTCCATGGATTGGTACTGTGGTAAAATTTCTGATCGTGGTACCTGGAGGCCTTGGAATTGGATTTATTTTCTATATGCTGTCAAGTGACAGTTCCAGAACGATCTGGTGGATTTTTGGATTGATTCTTGGAACCCTTCTTGCTGGCGGTATTATGGAAATTATTTATTACAGGGATTTCAGGAAATTCTTTTCCCATAAGATCCAGCTTGTGATAAATGGGGCATGTGTAGCACTTGTGGCGTGTGTGTTCTTTTTTGACCTGACAGGATATGACGAATATATTCCTTCCTATGATAAGATTGAAAATATCGCAATCGGATCTGTGGATACCGAATGGGAAACTGCTTATAATGTGAAAGTAAATGAAGATGGTACTGTCACCATGCTGGATTCCGGATATTATGTGAATGGGGATTCGGCGGGAAATGATCTGGGAATTGACCAGAATCTTTTTGACAGTATGAAAGAAATTGCAAAAGAGAGCAAGGAAACCTGCAAAGAAATTGTAGGAAACAGCACAGCATTGTGGTTCAGCAATCTGTGGGATCCTTCTGGAAATACATTAGGACTTAAGGTACGGTATGACCTGAAATCAGGAAGTGCCATTTACCGTTACTATATGGTCAGCCTGGATGACATAAAGAGCTTGTGGAAAGAGGGCATGGCTGAGGGAACCTTGAAGGCTGAGCGTTATTCCATTCTGAATCTGGATGACAAATATGTGGATGAGGTAAGATGTGATTTTATTACCGGACAGTCAATTTTCCTTTTCCAGGATAATAAGGCGAAGAAACAGCTGCTGGTGGATGCCTTCCGGCAGGATGTGGAAGAGGCTGATCCAGAGGTGCTGACAGGAGAACCTTGCGCAAGCCTGACCATTGGCTATTCTGATGTACCATCTGTGGAAGGTACAGATGCGACAGTAGTGGGCAAAACAGGAGACTATTCTTTTTCCCCATGTTTCTATGTATTCCCACAGTTCAAAAGGACAGTTGAAATTTTGAAGGAAACAGGGTATCCTATGTCTATGGATGATGTGAACTTAAGTTCTGTGGAAGTAGAATATTATATGAATGAGGACCAGAGTGAAATTTCTTCCCCGATGGTTTATGATAAGCCGGAACAGCTTAAGGAGCTGAAAAAGGTTCTGAGATGTTATCAGATGGTACCATTCTGGGAAAAAAGGGAACTGGACAGCTGGCATAGCCTGAAGGTTATGATCGATGGCGTGGAATCAGAGGAAGCGTGGTCTATCATGGCGAAGGATGTTCCGGAGTTTATGAAAGAGGATTCCCAGCGGGCATTGTCCTTTGAGGTTTTGGATGAGGAATAAAGTAGAAGGTAAGGTATTATAAATGGGAAAAGCAGTAAGACTGGATAAATTTCTGGCAGATTCCGGAGTTGGCACGAGGACAGAAGTGAAGAAGCTGATCCAGAAGGGAATGGTCCAGGTAAACGGTGAGACAGCGAAAAAGCCGGAGCTGAAGGTAGATCCGGAGAAGGACGTGGTGGAATTTGGCGGAGAGCGCCTGGGTGCCAGGGCTGAGTTTGTGTATTATCTTTTGCACAAGCCTGCCGGGTATGTGAGTGCCACGGAGGATACCAGGGAAAAGACGGTTCTGGAGCTGGTGCCAAAGGATGGCAGGCGGAATCTTTTTCCGGTAGGGCGTCTGGATAAGGATACGGAAGGCCTGCTTCTTATTACAGACGACGGCCAGCTGGCCCACCAGCTGCTTTCCCCGAAGAAACATGTGGACAAGACCTATTTCGCGGTGACAGAAGGAAAAGTGGTGCCGGAGGATATCGGGAAGATCCGGGAAGGCGTGAATATTGGAGACGAGGAGCTGACGTTGCCGGGGAAGCTGGAAATCCTTAAGGTTTGGGAAGAAGATGAGACGGCGGGGAGTGAAGCAGAATCTGGTACTTCATGCGAAGGGGAAAAGGCGAGCAGTCTCTGGCGTTCTGAAATCCTTCTTACCATTCACGAAGGTCGTTTTCATCAGGTGAAGCGAATGATGGAAGCGGTTGGGAAAAAAGTGATTTATCTGAAACGAATTTCCATGGGTTCGCTGACTTTGCCAGATGACCTGCCGAAAGGACAGGCTCGGGAACTGACGCCTGATGAACTGGCGGCATTGAAATGCTAAAAACAGAAGAAAAATTTGCAAAAACCCTCTTTACACAGAGGGTTTTGTCATGTTATAATGCAAAAGTTGTAAACCATCAAACACGCATGGAGATTCCCAGGGATGGTGCCCTACGGTGTGAGGTTGGGTCCGAGAGGAAAAGGATCCATGCGGAAGAATTTAACCAAAAGGAGAAAAAGACATGAGCGTTATTTCAATGAAACAGCTTTTAGAGGCAGGTGTTCATTTCGGACATCAGACAAGAAGATGGAACCCTAAAATGGCTCCATACATCTACACAGAGAGAAATGGTATCTACATCATCGACTTACAGCAGTCTGTAGGAATGGTTGACGATGCTTACAATGCAATCGCTGATATCGTAGCTAACGGCGGAAACATCCTTTTCGTTGGTACTAAGAAACAGGCTCAGGACGCTATCAAGACAGAGGCTGAGCGTTGCGGACAGTTCTATGTAAACGAGAGATGGTTAGGCGGTATGCTTACCAACTTCAAGACTATCCAGAGCCGTATTGCTAAGCTTAAAGAGATCGAGACCATGGAGGCTGATGGAACATTCGATGTTCTGCCTAAGAAAGAAGTTATCGCTTTAAGAAAAGAATTAGATAAACTTCAGAAGAACCTTGGCGGTATCAAAGAAATGAAGAGACTTCCAGATGCTATCTTCGTAGTAGATCCTAAGAAAGAAAAGATCTGCGTACAGGAAGCTCATACACTGGGAATCCCGCTTATCGGAATCTGCGATACTAACTGTGACCCAGAAGAACTGGATTACGTAATCCCGGGTAACGATGACGCTATCCGTGCTGTAAAACTGATCGTTTCCAAGATGGCTGACGCAGTTATCGAAGCAAACCAGGGACAGACAGACGCTGAGGGAGAAATCCAGGCTGAGTCTGAAGAGTTCGCTACAGAGGAATAATGACAACTTTATTGTTCGCTACAGCTTATAAGCTGTAGTGGACAGTAATCTTACAACACATTATCATTCAATCAGGAGGAAATGTAAAATGGCTATTACAGCAGCACAGGTAAAAGAGTTAAGAGAGATTACCGGCGCTGGTATGATGGACTGTAAGAAAGCTCTTACAGCTACAGAAGGCGATATGGATAAAGCAGTAGAGTTCCTTCGTGAGAAAGGTCTTGCTACCGCTCAGAAGAAAGCTAACCGTGTTGCAGCAGAGGGTCTTTGTAAGACACTTGTTGCTGACGACGCTAAGAGCGCAGTTGTTGTTGAGGTTAACTCCGAGACAGACTTCGTTGCTAAGAACGAGAAATTCCAGCAGTATGTTGCAGATGTTGCAGCTCAGGCTCTGACAACTACAGCAGCTGATATCGATGCTTTCCTTGCAGAAGCATGGACACTTGATACCACTAAGACTGTGAAAGAAGCTCTTGCAGCTCAGATCGCAGTTATCGGTGAGAACATGAACATCCGTAGATTTGCTCAGATGAAAGAGGAGAACGGTTTCGTTGCTTCCTACACACATATGGGTGGAAAGATCGGCGTTCTTGTTGACGTTGAGACAGACGTTGTGAACGACGCTGTTAAAGAGATGGCTAAGAACGTTGCAATGCAGGTTGCAGCTCTGAAACCTCTTTACACAAGCGACAGCGAAGTAAGCGCTGAGTATATCGAGCATGAGAAAGAGATTCTTATGGCTCAGATCCAGAACGATCCTAAGGAGTCCCAGAAACCTGAGAAAGTTATCCAGGGAATGATCACAGGACGTATCAAGAAAGAGCTCAAAGAGATCTGCCTTCTTGACCAGGTTTACGTTAAAGCAGAAGACGGAAAACAGTCCGTTGGAAACTACGTAGCACAGGTTGCTAAAGAGAACGGCGCTAAGATCACAATCAAAGGCTTCGTTCGCTACGAGACCGGCGACGGAATCGAGAAGAAAGAAGAGAATTTTGCAGAGGAAGTTGCTAAACAGATGGGTATGTAATCCCGGTTTGTTGTAAAATTGTAAAATCCTTTTAATTTAAGTATTTAAAGGCCCTGAAAGCCTTATAAACACTACATTCCAGAGTGGTTATAAGATTTTCGGGGCTTTTTTGCGTGGAAAAATAAAATGTCGCCGAGCTTCTTATAAGGCTGTAAACCGGTGATTACAAAGTATGTTCATTATATGTTACTCTGTTATATAGAAAAGACGTAATGAATGTTTTCTACAAAAGGAGGAAGAAAAATGAATAAGAAAAAGATGCTAGGTATTTGGCTTCTGTTGTTGGGAATGATGGTAATCTCTGTATTTTCGGTAAGCGCAGCATCCAATCCCAAGTCTGTTAACTTGAGAGTTGGAAGCAACAGAAAGAATGTTTACAAATCGTACGATATTACAGGAGACCATCAGCCAGATCAGATTAATATTGCTGTTGGATATGGAAACAAGATTGACAAGAAAGACAGTAATGGATATTATAATAACATTTTTGTCAGCATTAACGATAAGACTCAGATTTTAGAAACAGGATATTTTTATAGTGCAAGGGCTAAACTGTATACTCTTTCAAATGGAAAGCCATATTTATTCCTTGAAACATTATCAGACAATGATTACCATGAGATATCCGGTCTGTTCAGTTATAATCGTAGTAAGAAAAAAATTGAAACAGCTATTGATTTCACTTCCCTGTTCAATGGATATGCAGGAAGAAGTGCAGGAACAATCGTAAAAATGAGTGGAAATAAGATTACTGTTCGTTACGGTATGATGTCTTATTCTCTTGGCGGATGTAGTATCGACTATAATTACACCTATAAAAATGATAAATTAGTGCGTACATCCTATTATGGAAAGCTTATAAGTATCTCGAAGAGACAAGGAAAGCCAAATGTACTTATTGCAAAAAGAAAACTTGTTGCGTATACAGTTCCAGGGACAAAAAAGAAAGCCTTTACAATCAAAAAAGGCGGATCGGTAAAGATCATGCAGGTATGGAAAAAAACCACAAGTCTGTATATTAAGGTTAAGTACGAAAGTAAGTATGGCTGGATTAAAGCTGCTGGAATTAATACTTCCCAGCAGTTCTCTAACGTAGTATATGCAGGTTGACAACAGAAGATGAAATTTAGGTTAAGGGACAGATCGTGTAAGAATCTGTCCCCTTTTCAGTGAAATCCTGAATTTTGAACTCTATCCCGTTACTTCCGGCTGTTAAGTTACGCTGCCATTTTCATTTTTTGTATTTCAATTTTCAGAACATATGTTATACTATGTCCAAGGATTAATACAAAGAAATTTCATGTAGGAGGTTGACAGGCAATGGCACTGGGTGCAGAATTTTCACAGCACAGCACAGCACAGCACAGCACAGCACAGCACAGCGCGTTAAGTGTCTTTTTTGCGTATCTGAACATGGATAGATAACAAAAAGCCGTGTATACAGGCAGTAATAGAACTGCCTGTATGCATGGCTTTTTGTTGTGAATTAAAAAAGAGGAGAATAACAATATGTACAGTCGACAGTCACTCCATATCGCCCTGCTCCTGCTAAGTGATGCGTTTGCCTGGGGATACCGGGGAAGCCCGGAACCAGAAGCTGCCGTTCTGGTGAGAGTCAGTAACTTTCTGGTTTTTGCTTTAAATGATGTGATTCTGTTTTTCTGATCACGGCATTGAGCATCCAGCCTCTGGTGGAGAACGCCATCAAACACGGACTGTGCAAAAAGCAGGGTGGGGGAACCGTATGGATTCGCACCAGACGAAAACCAGGACTTGTGACTGTAATCATACAGGATGATGGAGCTGGATTTGATCCTGGGAAAGAACAGGATGATAGAAAGGTCCATGTGGGACTGGGCAATGTGCGGAAAAGAATTGAAAGTATGTGCCGGGGAACTATGCTGGTAGAAAGCGAACCAGAGAAAGGAACACGGATCACAATCCTTCTTCCCCAGACAATCGAATAAGAAAGAAGAGACACTGACAAAATGAACATTTTAGCAATTGATGATGAAGAAACAGGATATCAGGATCTGGTACATGCCATTCGGGAGGCGGCACCCCATGACAATCTGGCAGCCTTCAAAGAACCATTGGAACTGCTGGATTATGCAAAAGACCATCCGTGTGATGTAGCATTTCTGGATGTAGAGATGGGAACTAAAAACGGAATCGAAGTGGCGAAACAGTTAAAAATCTGGTATCCAAATGTAAATATTGTGTTCGTAACTGGATATAACAAATATATGCCGGATGCTTTTGCCATCCGCGTCAGCGGCTATGTGGGTAAGCCGATCACAAAAGAAAAGATCCAGGAGGAACTGAAGTACCTGGTACATCCCGTTGATTATCAGATTCCGGAGCCGGAGGATACACTGATCGTGAAATGCTTTGGTACTTTTGATGTCTTTGTAAACCATGAACGGCTGAAATTCCAGTATGCCAAAACACTGGAAATGCTGGCCTATCTGATTGACCGCAGGGGGAATGCAGTAACCTCCGGCGAACTTCGGGCCGTTTTGTGGGAGGATGCCAAGACGGATCTAAATACAGGAATTTATCTGCAGAAATTAAAAAAGGATCTTCGTACTGTGTTAAAAGAAAAGGGAGTGGAAGATGTATTTGTGACTTCCCGGAATAAATATGCGATTGATCCGGATGAAGTATACTGTGATTGCTCAAAAATATTAAATTTTTGTTAACTTTTTCGGAAAGGTGCTCCAGGGTATATTTCTGGCATAGAGCGGTTTCTATAATGGATAGTAGAAAACCAAAATAAGGAGATGATGATTACGAAGATTATGGTTTTTGAAGATAACAGATGGCAGCGGCGCAAGATGACAAAGACCATAAGCGAAATAGAGCCGCAGGCAGAAATTACCGCCTTTGAAAAGACAACAGATGCACTAAATTATGCACAGAGCTGTTCTCCGGACATTGCATTTATCAGTATGGAGAATGCAGATGCTAGAGGCTATTTTCTGCTGAAAAAAATCAGGAAACAATCACCAAGGACAAACATCATCGCAGTATCAAGCAGGTACCGTTTTTTGCCGGAAATATATAATCTCCGGATCAGCGGTTACATTGTGGAGGAAATGACGCCGCAGAAGGTAACAGAAGAGATGCAGAATCTCAGATTTGCCTGTTGTGCTAATGTATGATGAGATCTTAGGGGAAAGAATAGGAGCAAACTAATGAAAAAGTACAAGTTATTAATGCAGGGTAAAAAAGTATTTGCGGCTGTATTGGCAGCCTCGCTGATGATGACTTCCATTGTGCCGCAGAGTATGGTATACGCGGCTGAGGCAGACGTCATGGAAGCCGCTGCTCAGGCAGAGGAAGATCCGGTACAGGAAGTGGCAGAGCAGGAAGCGGAGCCAGAAGCAGCAGAAGAGGAAACTCAGCCATCTGAGCCAGAAGCGGAAGTACCGGAAGTTACAGAAGCACCAACAGAACCGGAAAGTCCGGAAGTCACAGAAGCACCGGCGGATACAGACGGTGAGTCCCCAACGGAGGAACAGCCTACCATAACACCAGCCGAGCAGAATCCGGAAGTAACCCCACAGCCAACCGAAATTCCAGCTGAGGCCGAGACAGAAACGGAAGAAAAAGAACTTTCCGAAGCCGTTAAAGCTCTCCAGGAGCGGATAAATGCCCTGCCAACTGTAGAAGACTTGCAAAAGACGGACAGCAGAGTGAGATAACCGCAACAATCAAAGCTAAAGAGATCACAGCAGTCATTACACCGAACGGTGGAACCTATGAAGGAACCATCACTCCGGCCACAGCCGTTCTGAACGGACTGGTAGGCGAGGACAACCCAGAGATTACCCTGACCGTATCCCTTGCAGAGAGTGCAAACTACACTGCAGATCAGGCAGAGATTACAGTAACCGTAAAGAAGATCGACCACAGCCTTGTGATTGAACAGGTTGCATACGAAGTAACTTACGGCGATCCGACTTTCAGCGTTGCAGCACAGGCAGGCGATACCGAAGCCACAGTGAAGTATATAAGCAGCAATGAGGATGTCGCATCCGTAGATGAAAATGGTGTGGTAACCATCAAAAATGCTGGTGAAACCACCATTACACTGGAAATGGTTGAAAGCGGAAACTACAATGCAGTTACCGAGACTGTGACCGTAATCGTTCTTCCAAAGGCAGTGACTGTAACACCGGATGCACAGACAAAGGTTTACGAAGAAACTGATCCGGAGCTGACTTATACAGCAGAAGGACTGGTAGGAGAAGATACCCTGGCAGACATTACCCTCACAAGAGCAGAGGGCGAGCATGCCGGAACCTATGACATCACAGCAGAGGCAAAAGAAGGATCAAACTCGAATTACAGTATTACCTGCCAGCCGGGAACCTTCACCATTACACAGAAACCGATCGACACCGCAGAGGTAACACTGGGAGATGCCCTGAAATACACTGGAAAAGAGCAGACACAGAACGTGGCCAAGGTGACATTGGAAGGAAAAGAGATCCCGGCAGACGCTTATACCGTAGAGAATAATACGGCAACCGAAGCTGGAACCTACACTCTGACCATCAAGGCAAAAGAGGATGGAAACTACACCGGAACACGTACCTGGACTTTCGTGGTTGCTCCGGTGAAAACAGAGCAGATCAAAGAAAACGGAGATGGCAGTGTTTAAATCGGTGAGGGAACTCTTTCCTTTGAAGTGAAAACAGAAGGCGGAGCTCCAACAACAACTCTTGGAACCAGCAAAGCAGAGATTATTGATATGCTGATTCAGAGCGGCGATATCACAGCTGATGAACTTGCAGAAATCGCAAACGGCGCAACTGTTGACATTGTACTTACTGTAAAGGACGGATCTGCGGCTGTCAGTGCAGATTCTAAAGCACAGATGGAAAACGGAGCAGGGGATTATACGGTTGGACAATATCTGGATATCAGCTTGTTCAAGTATATGACAGTAAACGGAAAGACAGATGATGGACAGCAGATTCATGAAACAGCTGGCATGGTTACCATCTCTGTACAGGTTCCAGAAAATCTGATCAATACAGACGGAATTGTAAACCGTACTTATTGTATCATCCGAAATCATAATGGAGAAGTAAGTATCCTGGAAGCTTCTTATGATGCTGCAAGATATACGCTGACTTTCCAGACTAACCGATTCTCTGATTATGCGATTGGTTATAAAGATACCAAGATTAAGGATAATGATGATCCTAAGAAAGATGATCCAAAACAGGATGACAATAATGGAACTGGCGATAACGGTAATAGTGGAACAGGAAATATTGAAAACGGTACATCTGCTTCAACCGGAAAAACCTCTCCACAGACAGGAGACGCTACAAATGCAGCTGGATACGGTATGGCATTGCTTCTTTCATTGGCAGCTGCATTAGAGGTACTTCTGAAACGAAGAAAAAAATCTGAAAAATAAAATGAAGTAACAAGTACAGCATGGAATGAGTGGGACAGAATCAGAAAATGGTTTTGTCTCGCTTATTTTATAAAAAATGAACAGAAAATTTTTGAGCAAAAGGAATCCTTAAGTAGAAGCTCTGAGAAAGAATTTTAGATAGAAATGGAAGATGCCTGTAATTGGCATTGACAAACATAGCATAATAAAATTATAATATATATATAATATTACTATGAAAGCGTGAGGTGATCTTATGAACATTCGTCCATCAGCTGCTATTAGACAAAATTATAATGAGATTGCAGATCTTTGCCGTAAATCTTCAGAGCCTGTGTTTCTGACAAAAAATGGAGAAGGGGATCTTGTGGTGATGGATATTGAATCCTTTAACCGGCGGGAGAAAATGTTAAAATTAAGAGAAGAGCTGCTTGCTGTTGAAGAGGATCGTCTGGCAGGAAGAACTGGATGCAGTCTTGATGAATTGGACAGTTATCTTGATAATATAATAGAAGAGGGATGAAAATGTCAGAAAGAAGAAAATATAAAGTTATTGTATCGGACCGGGCCAAACAAATGTTAGGGCTTCACATTCGCTTTCTGGCACAGGTGGATAAGGACGCCGCAAGAAATAAGAAAAAAGAATTAATGGAAGCAATGCGTTCATTAACATATAGTCCCAATCGTTTTCACTTTTTTGATGAACCATATATTCCCTGCAATAAGTATCACAAAATGTTTGTGAAAAATTGGTATTTGATTTTATATCAGATTGAGGATGACACGGTTTATGTGGATTATATTTTAGATTGCAGAAAAGATTACAGCTGGCTGATTTTTTGAAAAGCGAGACAGATTGTGATGGAACAATATGAAGGAGAAATAAGTCCTCAAGAGTCTGATGTTGGATTCTTGGGGGCTTTTTTTGCGTGGAGAAAATGGCAACATCTTCTGAACAATCTGAAGATATTTTACAAGACTTTCTAATTCCTTAGAGATAAAATAAACTGCGGAAGGGAGGAGAAAAAGCAACATGAAAAAAGAAATACGGACAGTTGTTTATGATGAGGAACTTCGGATTGAAGCATACCGTTTTGAAGGGGATGAGGAATAAAAAATTGGTTATTTAGCAGCATTACTTACAATTATGATATGGGGAACGACATTTATTTCCACAAAAATTTTACTGACAGGTTTTAAACCTGCTGAAATTCTGCTTTTTCGTTTTATCATGGGATTTTATTTATGATACCAACGCTATTTTTCTTTGACTTTCAGTTCGGTTTATCTCGTTGTGCAAATATGAAATATTTGTTCAATATTTTGTATCTGGGATTAGGGGCTTCTGCACTTTGCTTTGTGACATGGAATTTTGCGGTGAAAGAGCTGGGGCGGTGAAAACAAGTGTTTACATTTATATGGTTCCAGTGATAACGGTCATTACCTCTGTGGTGATCTTACACGAAAAGCTGACTTTACTGGCAGGAATAGGGACGGTACTTAATTTAATAGGGTTGTTCCTGTCAGAAAAATAATAATACTATTTGCGGACTGATTGATAAATCTAACAGCTATTGTTCAAGAAAAATTTTATCATATTGCAAGTTGCGAGAATAAGAATCTAAATTATTTCTGGCAACTATCTTGACAATCAGCGGCCAAAATTTATTATAATGCATATAGGGAAAAATAATAAATGCGTGTTGCCAGTGTACTATATTTGTAAACAGGAAATGTAGACTGATGCAGAAAGGAAACCAATATGAAAATAAATAGTATCTTAATAAAGGATACCACGAGAGAAGAACGGATCCGTATCGTGCAGGAAGGGCTTAACCAGTGCGGTGGAGCCTGTGATTATTGCAATGGATGTGATAACCTTGGTGGTGGCTTAGTTGATACCTTTTATGAACCATATATCAATGGAGAAAAGGAGCTACGGCAATTAAATGAGGAATACAGAAGTAATTCTGGCATGGTAAAGTAGGTGATATAATGAGAGCACCTGCGATAGCAGCTTCTACGGAAGAAGAACGGAGAAACTATATAAAAGATACTTTCAAATGCATAGCAGATTGCGATATGTGTGGATTATGTACTGTGTTTAAGGGAAAAGATCCTGAACTGGCCTATGCGGATTATATTTCTGGAAAACGGGAATTTATGGAAGTATCAAAAGACTATAAGTAAAATAAATGTCTGGAAGGCGGTTTTAAGAAAAATGGATACAGCATTCGGCAGACAATAGAATTCTAATATTTATTTTTTAGGAGGGATGCTATGAAAGCACATAAATATTGGTCAGTAGGAGCATTTATCATCATGATCGGAACTGTTTATACAGGATATAAAGGTTTAAAATCAAGCCACAAATATTTCGCATTAAGTTCTTTACTTTGTATGATAATGTCTATCTATACAGGGCATAAAATGATTTCTGCCAGTAAAAAAATAAGAAAAAAAGCGAAAGCCCAAGATGATCCTAAAAATATGCTGAAGGAATTGGCGTGATGAAGATTATATTATCACCGGCAAAAAAGATGATTACGGATACGGACAGCATAGCACCAGTGGGAATGCCGGATTTTCTTGATAAGACAACTGAGATACTAAGTTGGATGAAAAGTCTGGAAAAAGAGGAAATGCAGGCATAAGTCATAATAGGAAATACCCGGAATTTGTACGACTATTGGGGAGACCTGCTTTATCAGTCTGTCATTGATGCTAGCCGGATCATTATTAATCTGGCATTAAAGGAATATTCGAAATGTATAGAAAAATATCTGTCGCCTAAAGATACGTATATAACGATTACATTTTGTGAACTATCTGGGGAGAAGTTCGTAACAAAGGGTACATATGCAAAAATGGCCCGTGGTGAAATGGTCAGATTTATGGCAGAAAACCACATCGAAAATCCAGAGGACTTACAAAAATTTAACAGACTGGGCTATCGGTTTAGAGAAGACTTGTCATCAGAAACGGAATATATTTTTGAACGGAAAGTAGTAGATTGATGGGGAAGAGACAGTTGGTGAATGATGAAGCATTTATGAAAGTGAGGGAGAGCATATGTTAAAGAAAATATTAATGCCAGTAACAGCTGCTATGCTGCTTTTTGCTTCACCAGTGGTCCTTTATGGGGCTGACAATACGTCTGTTGGTGAGGTACCAGCGAAATTTAACTTAGAAAGAGATTCCATCTTAGAGCACCAAAATATGGACGGGATACAGCTTATCTGTGAGGATATAAAAGGGCATTGGCTGGCAGCAGATGTAGAAGATTTTAATGTGGCAGGCTTTGATTCGAACGGGGACTGTCATATTACCATATACCAGAATGAAAAAAACAACGATCTTTGTATTCATCCAGATGGAACTTATGAATCAGAAGAGCTAGAGGATGAAAAAATTGATCAGTTTCAAGTCCTGAAATCAAATGATTTTATTTTGTACTATAGCTTGGTTAACGATTTTTATGGTGGATTTTTGTTTATGAATGGAGAACAGTCGGATCGAGCGTATGCGATTGAGGTAGAATCAGATTTGTATTTGTCTGAAGATAAATTTATATTGATCGAGGATCAGAAGGCTTATGATTATGAACTGATCGAGAATACTATACTCTGTCTGGATGAGAATGAAATTATGGGAATGGAAGTGATTTCCTATTCTCCTGATCTTATTGTGTGCAGAGATATTCAAACGAAGACAAGCGGAATTGGTGAGCTAGGTGGTCTTTTAATTCTGATTCGGGATAACGCTCTGGAGGCAGAATAAAATATGGAGCGGGTATTATATGGATGAGGAAACTGATTTGGACATCCAGAAATTTGTGCCTAGAGTAGATTTATTAAAAAAGGATGTGTGAGTATGGAACAGATTTCAAAGGTGATTACCGTAGAAGAACATTTTATGTCAGAGAAAGTAAATGGGGAATACCAAAAGCTCTTAGAGAAAAAGAATCTTACTCTGGCGCAAAAGGCAAAGGCCAGCTTTATTCAGCTGTTTGTCGCGAAAGGAGAAATTACAGAGGTTGGGGAAAATTTTACGGGTTTGCTGTTTTACCAGTAGGAGATATAGATTCCGCTCTGACAGAACTGGAACGTGCCATAAAAATACTTGGATTAAGGGGGATTATTTTTAATGGTGCTTATCAGGAATCTTATTTTGATGCAGAACGTTTTTTTCCGATTTTTGAAAAAGCCCGGGAATTAAAAGTCCCGGTTATGCTTCATCCAGGCGAAGTGCCAACAGAAGTTGCGAAGACTTATTATAAGGGAAGCTGGCCCGAGGCAGTGGCAAATGTTTTTGCGGGACATGGCATTGGCTGGCACTATGATGCCGGGGTGCAGTATATGAGGATGATTTTCTGTTTTGCCGAAACAAAGTAGGTGCAGAAAGGATCCTGTGGGCTACGGATTATCCATACTGCAAGCCTGAAAATTCAAAAATGTATTTAGAAAAAATAAAGCTGCCATTTGAGGAAAAAGAAAAGATTGCCTATTTAAACGCCGAGAATCTGTTTGGAATATAAGGATGTATTGGCAAGTAACGAGAATTGACAACACATAAAAGAAATGTTATGAGGAAACAAACATGGTAAAAATTATTTCAGATAGCACCTGCGATCTTTCGCCGGAATTATTAACTCGATATGAGATTGACATTCTTCCTCTTCATATTCTTCTGGGAGACCAGGAATTTGAAGATGGGAAAAATATTACTCCGGATCAGATTTATGCCTGGTCCGATGCAAATAAGACAACGCCCAAAACATCCGCTCCGGCCATGGCAGATGCCATAGAGCTTTTTCGCCCTTATGTTACGGCTGGAAGGGAAATTGTCTGCTTTTCTATTTCATCAAGTATGTCCACATCTGGAAATGTGATGCGCCTTGCAGCCGAAGAACTGGGCGCATCTGAACAGATCACGGTAATTGATTCTGCAAACCTTTCTACAGGAATCGGACTTCTTGTAGTGGAAGCTGCTATTATGGCAAAAAAGAACCGGACTGCTTCCGAAATCGTCTCCGAGATTGAAAAATTAAAGCCAAATGTGCGTGCAAGCTTTGTAGTGGATACACTTACTTATTTATATCGTGGAGGACGCTGTAATGCGGTAGCAGCCATGGCGGGAGGCGTTTTGAAGCTTCATCCTAAGATTGTAGTGAAAGATGGGGCTATGAATGCTTCTAAAAAGTACCGGGGAAAAATTGCCTCTGTAATTTTGTCCTATGTAAAAGATATGGAAAAGGACTTAAAAAATGCAAGACCGGAACGTGTATTTATCACGCACTCTGGCTGTGACCGGGAAATCGTCGAGACTGTCTGGGCTTATCTAAAAGAACTTGGTATTTTTGAGGAAATATTAGAAACCCGTGCAGGCGGCGTTGTATCAAGCCATTGTGGACCGGGTACGCTTGGTGTTTTGTACATTGCCAAATAGGATGTGCGGCCAATCTTCCCACTGATGTACACAGAGTGCATAAGAGCCAGAGAAAATTTACATATACGATTAGGTGAAAAAGGTATAAAGTAATGAATATTCATGAATTTGGAAAAGAAAATACGGAAACCATTTTGTTGATTCATCCGTCTGTAGTGACATGGGATTATTTTGAAAATGTAATTCCGCTGCTGCAGGAAAGGTATCATCTGCTTGTTCCAGCGCTTCCTGGTTATGATTTTTGACAATGACAGTGATTTTACCAGTGTGGAACAGATTGCTTCAGAATTAAACATCTGGCTTAAGGCAGAAGGTTACAAGGAGCTATATGCAGTGTATGGCTGCTCGATGGGCGGCTCCATTGCACTGATGACGGCACTTGGACAAAAGATTCCCATAAAACATTGTATTATGGATGGTGGGATCACACCTTATCAGCTGCCCTGGATCGTGACACGGTTTATTGCCTTGAAGGATTATCTTATGATGATGATCGGAAGAACCGGCGGCGTGGCTTTGCTGGAAAAAGCATTTGCAACAGACGACTATTCCACAGAGGATCTGCAGTACGTGGCAGATGTTCTGCGGCATTGCAGCAGAAAAACGCTGTGGCGGACATTTGATTCCTGCAACAACTATAAAATTCCGGAACCTGTGCCTGAAGTCCATACACAGATCCACTACTGGTATGCACAGAATGAAGAAAAAGAACGAAAATCTGATATCAATTATATGAAGCGCAAATTTCCTCAGACAAAGTTCGAAATATTACCGGAATTAGGACATGGAGGATTGGTTCTGCTAAAACCAGAGCTGTTTACGGAAATGATCTGCAAATTACAGGAAAGTAAGGAAGAGGTAACAATAAAAATATAAGTGACAGTATTTAAAAGAACAACTTATGAGGATGGCTTAAGATGAGCATAGTGGAGAAGAAAAAAGAAAACCGGAAATTTCTATTATGGAAAATATTTGTTTCAACTTTATATTTAAGTACCTTTACCTTCGGGGGCGGATATGTTATCGTTACCCTTATGAAAAAAAAGTTTGTAGATGAATATCACTGGATAGAAGAGAAGGAAATGCTGGATCTGGTAGCAATTGCACAGTCCTCTCCTGGGGCAATTGCGGTAAATGGAGCCATTGTAGTGGGATATAAGCTAGCGGGGATTTTGGGCGCTGTTGTTTCTATTTTTGGCACCATTATTCCACCATTTGCGATTATTTCCATTATTTCTGTGGGATACAATGCCTTTCGTGACAATTATATCGTCAGTCAGTTGTTGGAAGGAATGCAGGCGGGGGTTGGTGCTGTGATTGCATCTGTGACCTTTGAAATGGGCGGACAGATTGGGAAAGAAAAAGATACAGCGTCCATTTTGATCATGGCTGGGGCATTCCTGGCTTCCTGCATTTTTAAAGTTAACGTGATTTACATTGTAATTACGTGCGGAATATTAGGTGTGATTCGTACATTTCTTGGGAAGAGGAGGGAATGCAGATGATCTACCTGCAATTATTTATAAGTTTTTTACAGGTCGGAATGTTTAGTTTCGGCGGGGGCTATGCTGCAATGCCGCTGATCCAGGGACAGGTAGTCACCTTGCACCAATGGCTTAGCATGGCAGAATTTACGGATCTTATTACAATTTCCCAGATGACGCCTGGCCCCATTGCCGTAAATTCAGCGACCTTTGTTGGAATAAAAATAGCGGGAATTCCAGGCGCGATAGTGGCAACACTTGGATGTATTTTACCCTCATGCATTATTGTTACCTTACTGGCAAAGCTTTATATAAAATACAGGAACATGGCTCTGCTCCAGGGCGTTTTAGGATCCCTTCGCCCTGCAGTTGTGGCAATGATTGCTTCAGCAGGAATTTCTATTCTGGTCAATGCCTTCTGGGGAAGTGCAGCCACAATCTCATTTCAAGGAACAAAATGGAGTCTTGTGGTAATTTTTGGAATCTGTTTGTTTTTATTGCAGAAACTGAAATGGAATCCCATTGGTGTAATGGTTCTGGCTGGTGTTATGAAGCTGGCAGTATCGTTTGCCGGATTTTAAGTCATTTAAGGAATCCATACCAATTACGAATTCCTGTAAAAATAAAAATCGCATTTATCACTGCCCACGTCCTAGAGTACCCTGCCGTTTGAAGGTGATGCCGGACATATTCCCGAAGACCCGGTCATCGCTCAGGCAAAAAGTAATTGTCAATTCCTTGCAGCCCAGTAGTTCGCAATACTTCATATAGGGGCATTGCAGAACATCAACCTTGTAATGTTTGCTGTCGGATTCCAATTCTGTTGTTTCGAAACCAACTTCTTCGTTGAACATGACTTGTATCATCTTTGGAAAAATCTTAAAGAAAAGAGGACGGATAAAAGGAATTTTAGTTACAGCATTCAAACGTTTTCGATCAGGCTCGACACCTGTTTTTACGGATTCTTCTATCAATCTTATGGCTTCTTCCCGTGGGATATACTTGATCATCTGCAGGTAAAAAGCAGCCCGCGGGAAGATCATCTGTTCGGTATGCAGCTTTTCTTTTTTAGAAAGATCTTTATATTTGTCACATAATTCATTGCAGAGATTTACTGCATCTGAAATCAAAATATCAGTCTGCTGTGTGCCAATATTCTTTCTTAAATTATCTAAGACATAAGAGAAACCACCAAGTTTTTCATAATATTTTTTATCGACCATAATTCTGCGCTCCTCTGTATTTGCAGCTTTCAGTTGAGGTTTGCTACATGAAAATTTTATAGAGTAATTATATAGCTATTTTAATAAAAACACAATTGCAGGAAACGCTGTCTGCATAAATTGGCTATACAATTGGGCTGTTTTTGTGCTGCTATATGTAACAACATAACTTTTGTATATTGCACGATAGAGGAAGAAAAGCCTCATACAAATAGAAAGGCAGGCGGAAGGATAAGGTATTATGATCATTCAAACAGGTATGCGGACAGATATTCCGGCGTTTTATTCGAAATGGCTGTATGGCAGGATCAAAGAGGGCTTTGTGCTGGTGCGCAACCCCTATCAGCCGCAGCAGGTGACCAGATATTCCCTGGATCCGTCAGTGGTTGATCTGATTGCATTCTGTTCAAAAAATCCTGCTCCCATGCTTTCACATATGGAGCTTCTTAAGCCGTATGGAATGTACTGGTTCGTTACTATTACACCTTATGGCAAAGAGATAGAACCATTGGTTCCAGAATATGAAAAAGTGCTGGATACGTTCCGAAAATTATCTGAGATTGCGGGCCCGGATTCTATGGGGTGGCGTTATGATCCAATATTTTTAAATGATACCTACACACCAGCATATCACCTGGAAAAATTTGAGCAGATGGCTGCTGCCTTGGAAGGTTATACCCATACCTGTGTGATCAGCTTTATTGACCTGTACAGGAAAGTACAAAGAAATTTTCCAGAAGTACAGGAAGTTTCCCGTGATGACCGTTTATATCTGGGAAAAAATATGATCGGGATAGCTGCCGCTCACGGAATGACTGTGTATCCCTGTGGAGAGGGGAAGGAGCTGTCTGTTTATGGTGCTGACTGCAGTGGCTGTATGACAAAGAGAACCTATGAAAAAGCACTTCACACCACATTGGCAATTCCGAAAAAACAGCCGATTCGAAAAGAATGTGCCTGTTTTATGGGAAATGATATTGGCGCTTACAATACCTGCCTCCATATGTGTAAATATTGTTACGCCAATTATGATTCCCGAACAGTCCAGCAGAATTATGCCGTGCATGATCCGGCCTCTCCATTTCTGATCGGACACCAAATGCCAGACGATATCATACATCAGGCAGAGCAGAAAAGCTGGATTGATGGGCAGATGGTGTTGGAGTTTGGCTGATAGGTGATGTGTACTGATAGGTTCAGATATTTGAAAATGAAAGGGAGTATTTTATGGGAAAAGAAGTGGATTAGCGCTGAAGTTCCATATCGACAAAAATATATGAATAATATATAATAAGAATATATAACAGATGATATTATCCTTTAATTCCAAAAGATGAAAGTTTACAGAAAAGTAAAAATAGTGCGATAATAGTAAAATGAGTTTGGGAGATAATTCAAGATAGATGATAGTTTTTCGTATCCAGATGTAAAGAAATACATGGATGTTAATTTCCCAGAGTATAAATGTATAGATTCGTCTAAAAGGTCGTATATAGCTACACATATTTATTTTGAAAAAGGGAACTTTTGTTTTCCGTGGAAATTACAGATATGGGCTAAAAAAGATGAGAAAAATAACTTCCAATCCCATAAAGAATATAAGCAGGAATATACCAAATGGGAGAGTGAAAATAGAGGAGGTGTTGAAATTGATTAAGCATTTTATGATATTGAGTAGCTCTTATTCAGAAGGACGAAGAATAGCAATGCATTATATTGTTAATAAACAGATGAATACCGAACAGCTGATTAAAGAAGTTAAGACTATTAAAGATGCTTGTGGGGAAACAGTTTCAATTTCGACACATTATTTGGAAACGGATTCTTATTCATGGCATTCTATAATAGAAAAGGACAGTTTTTTTGAAGATGTTCGGGTTGTGGATACGTTGGATACATTTATCAAGTTGATTTCTGCTGATAGAATTTTAAAGGGGATAGATATTGCGAAATATATTTTGGCAAACAGATTTTGTACCCATTTGGAATTGGAAAAACTTGTTTATATGTGTTATGCAGATTATTTATGTGCTACCTATAAAAAGTTATTTGAAGATAAAATTTATGCATTTAAGTATGGTCCAGCTGTAGAATCTGTTTATGAAGAATATAAAGGAATGAAGGATATTGAAGAAGGTATGGCAGTAGATGCTCATTTAGATAAAGGGTATGCCAAAATGCCTGCAAAAAGCAGAATCCTATTTGCAGAAGATGGAATTTCCAAACTTTCGCATATTGATGCCACCCTTCGAAAATATGGTTCATTTTCAGCAGCGGAATTAGTGAACATCACGCATGTGGCAGGTGGACCGTGGAGTTCAGTGGACAAGGAATGCATGTATGCTGAAATTCCAGATTCTGTTATTCTTGAAAAACACTTTAAAGAAGACGAATTAGTATAATAAAACGAGTGTTTTTTTGCAAGAATGAAGTAGGAATTTATGAAAAGTATAAAAAAATACTTGAGAACGTTTTAGGAAAGAAAAAGATTTTCGAGAGTTAAAATACTTGAGATTTTTTTTGAAGAAACTATGGAAGTAAAATATATAATTGATGTACCTCGATTAATGACGGATTGGAATTGGTCTAAGAATACTGCTGCTGGAATTATACCGTCGGAGATTTCTATTGGTTCAAAGAAAAAAGTTTTTTGGAAGTGTCCTATTTGTGGCGGAGAATGGGAAACTGCGCCGAAATATCGGAAAAAGAGTGGATGTCCGTATTGTGTGAATTTTAAGGCTTTGTCAGGGTTCAATGATTTGCAGACACTTTTTCCAGATATTGCAGCAGAGTGGGATACAAAAAAGAATGGTAGTTTATATCCCCGGGACGTTACGAAGGGGTCTGCAAAAAGAGTATGGTGGATTTGCCCAAAAGGACATTCTTATGATATGTCTGTAATTTGTCGTGTAAAAGGACAAAAATGTCCTTATTGTAATAATCGGAGAGTACTTGTTGGTTTTAATGATCTGCAAACCCTGGAACCAGAGATTGCGCAGTTCTGGCATCCAATTTTAAATAATGATCTCACTCCGAAAGATGTAATTCCGGGAACTAAAAAACGAGTTTGGTGGAAATGTGATAAGGGACATGAATGGCAGTCATCTGTAGTCCAGAGATGCAAAAGTAAGGGATGCCCAATCTGCCAGAATCGTAGAATCATAAAAGAAGTAAATGATTTAATAACTGTTCATCCCGAATTAAAAAACGAATGGGACTACGAAAGAAATGCAGGAAAACCTGAAGAATACTCTAGTGGATCAAGCACTGTCGTTTGGTGGAAATGTCCAAAAGGACACAGTTGGAAAGCTGCGATATCAGATAGAAGCAGAGGCTATAAGTGTCCAAAATGTTCTGAAGAACGAAGAGTATCTTTTCCAGAGAAAGCAATTTTATATTACGTGCAGAAAGTTTTTTGTGATGTGAAAGCTAATTATAAAACTAAGTGGCTTGGAGCACAGGAATTGGATATCTATATTCCTAAGTACAAAATTGCGATTGAATACGATGGAGCATACGGGCATTCTAAGCCGGTTGGTCATAAAAGAGATGAAAAAAAGAATTTATTATGTCAAAAAAACGGTGTAACACTTATTAGAATTCGAGAACCCCAGTGCTTGGAGATTAATAATTCTTCTATTAACTATATAATGGATTCCTCGAAACATTTGGAAAAAGCAATTCAGTTTGTACTGCATAAATTAAAAGAACTAACAGGCATAGATACAGTAAAAGTACAATCTGATATTAACATCCAAAAGGACAGATCGGAAATATATGTTGATGCTCTTTTAAAATAGCATTTTATAGATCTTATTGCCTGTCGTCAGGTTGCTCTGTATACTGTCATTATCCTACAGAAAGAAAAAATCTCAGAGCACCCTCTTGG
>NZ_JBQKLL010000014.1:0-81792 GCF_052116245.1 Blautia sp. Sow4_E7 | reverse complement strand
GAAGCATTGCCAGTGAAAGACTCCGACGGCAACGTTGTATCTTATCCAGAGAAAAAATGGAAAGGTAAAGAAGAATATCTGCTCCATTTCTGTGGTCTGGATTAAATAATTATCGGCAATCAAAACAGTGATTCAGTCTGAAAATACGATTATAGCGCTTTTTCAGGCTGAGATTGCCGATAACACTTTTTCGCCGATAACCTTTCTTATCAGAAATTTCCGATAAGAAAGGCAAGCCTACCGTTGAAAATCATGTACGTTATCTCGAAACGCACCTGGTTGAGAAAATAAAGGAAAAGATATATGTGTCATTTGAAGAACTGAATGCTGATATCAAAAAAATAGTAGAGGCCCTCAATAAAAGATCTTTTCAAGGTAAGGATTTCTCAAGACTGGATGCTTTTGAAAAGTATGACAAACCATGTATGAAACCACTGCCAGGCGGATGTTACACGGCTTGCGATTATAAAGCAGTCTTAAAGGTTCCCAACAACTACCACATCGAGTATGACGGCCACTACTATTCCGTATTGTACTCTTACTGTGGAAAGCCTGCAATCCTGAAAGCAACTGCATCAGAAATCAGGATCTGCGATCAGTACAATCGGCTGATCTGTACGCATAAGCGGTCTTATAAAGAGTTTCCTCTGTATATTACAGCGGATGAACATATGCCGCCGGAACATCTTTACTACAAAGAAGTCAATTCAAAGGATGGTAATTATTACCGTCGCTGGGCATCTGCCATTGGTCCTGCAATGTCAGAACTGATTGACAGACTCCTTAGATCATCAAAACATGAAGAGCAGTCTTATAATGCCTGTGCTGGTATCCTGCATAAAGTAAAAACAATCCCGAAAGGTGCTGCGGAAGAAGTTGCCCGCAAGTGTATAGAGATCAATTCCTGTAAATATTTTACTTTTAAGCAGATGCTCAAAAAGATGGATGTGAAGGAACTCCCTGAACATTCACCCGGGACACTGCCAAACCATGAAAATATCAGAGGAAAGGACTACTATAAGTAAAGGTGGCGGACTATGGCATACAGACTAAAAAACTATCTTTATAACGATAAACTCACAAAGGAACAGAACATACTTATGGACCGACTGTATAAACTTCGCATGTCCGGCATGGCTGAAGCCTTTGAAAAGCAGCTGTTGGAACCAAACACCGGTCTTGAACCGTTTGAAGCTCGATTTGCTGCTATAGTAAATCAGGAGTGGGATCAGCGTGAGAGTAAAAAGTTCAAACGTCTCATGAAAAAAGCAACTCTGAAATATCCTGCAGCTGATCTTGACAGATCCATCTACGATCCAGAACGCCAGCTCAACACACATGTCATAGAACTGCTATCCAAATGTGAGTGGATTGATGAGCCGAATAATCTGCTGATGACAGGTGGCGCCGGTGCCGGAAAGACATATATCGCCTGCGCTTTATGCATCACAGCCATGCATCAAAACCGTACTGTAAAATACATACGTGCGAATACTCTACTGAAAGAGTCGGATCATGCTCGTCAGGAAGGCAGATACTTTGAGTATTCGAATGAAATGGCAGCTTATGATCTCATGGTGATAGATGATTTTGGCTTAATGGATCTGGACATTGAGAAATGTCGCGACCTGTTTGAAATCATCGAATCCAGAGACTGCCGCAAGGCAACAATTATTATCTCTCAGATCCCAGTATCCGGATGGTATCAGCTTTTTGGGGATTCCACCTACGCCGATGCGTGTCTAAGCCGAATGACATCCAAGGCATATCGCCTTGAATTTCCAGGCAGGGATCGCAGAGTAACCAATAGTAATTAATCAACCTGCTGAGCTTTGCTCAGTTTGAAGCGGAATGGCGCTCCGTTCCTCCGGAACGGATGCGCAGTTCTTGCGGAATATGCACATAAACATTTCCCTTAGACAAAACCATATAAAAGAAAAGAGCAGATACGGATATTCTATATTGTTGAACCCATAAAAAAATGGCGCTTGGTTTAACAACCAAACACCATTTTTGCCACAAACTGTAACTATTCTTATCATTACTTCTTTACATATTATTCCAATGCATTTTTCTATTTAAAATTTTCCTTTTTTCCAAATATACTGGATTGCATCCTGGATCTGCCTTACATAAACCAGCTTCACTCCAACTGCTTTTTCCACAGAATTTCGGCACACTTCAGGCAGGATCACCGTATCAAAGCCTAATTTCTTCGCTTCCTGCACTCTCTGCCCCGCCATGCTTACAGCACGCACTTCGCCGCTCAGTCCGATTTCCCCAAATGCCATCAGTTTATCCGGAATCACAATATCTTTTATGCTAGATGCAATTGCAAGACAAATTCCAAGGTCAATAGCCGGCTCTGTCATTTTCATTCCCCCGGCAATATTTACATAGGCATCTGAAGAGGCAAGATGCAGTCCTACTTTCTTCTCCAGAACAGCCATCAGCAGATTGACACGATTAAAATCCGTTCCTACCGCCGTTCTCCTTGGAATACCAAAGTTGCTCTCACAAACCAGTGCCTGGATCTCCACAAGGATCGGGCGGGTTCCTTCCATAGAACAGGCAACCACACAGCCTGAAGCATTCTCCGGGCGTCCCTCCAGAAGATATTCGGATGGATTCGATACTTCTTCCAGTCCAGTTCCCTGCATTTCAAAAACACCGATTTCATTGGTAGATCCAAATCGGTTCTTCACAGCACGCAGAATTCGATAGGAGGCATGCCTGTCCCCTTCAAAATAAAGCACTGTATCCACCATATGCTCCAATACTCTCGGACCGGCCACATTTCCCTCTTTCGTCACGTGACCAACAATAAAAATTGTGATTCCAAGCCCTTTTGCGATCTGCATCAGTACATTGGTGGATTCCCGCACCTGGGAAACGCTTCCCGGGGCAGAACCAATTTCCTCATCAAACATAGTCTGAATGGAATCCACGATTGCCACATCTGGTTTCTTTCTCTCCATGACTTCCCGGACGGTGTCCAGATTGGTCTCGCACAAAAGCTGGAGATTCTCATTGAATGTACCGATACGGTTTGCACGAAGCTTGATCTGACGCAGGGATTCCTCACCGGAAATGTACAGGACAGAGCTTCCATTCTCTGCCAGATTCCGGCATACCTGCAAAAGAAGGGTAGATTTTCCAATACCAGGATCTCCACCCACAAGAACCAAAGACCCGGGGACAATGCCGCCCCCGAGTACTCTGTCAAATTCACCTATTTTCGTTGTCTGACGCTCATCTTCCTTCAGGCTGATATCCTTCAGGATCACTGGCTCAGACTTCTCTCTGGAAACGGCCTTGCCGCCTCCTGCTGCCTTTTTCCCTGTGGAAACTGGTTCTTCCACAAAAGAATTCCAGGCCTTACAGCCAGGGCACTGTCCCATCCATTTCGCGGATTCATAACCGCACTCCTGGCAAAAATATACCATTTTTTTGTTTTTTAGCATTTTACAATTTTTACATCAACAGCTGAGCCATTTCCAAGCTCTACGCTGAAAGAAAGCTTTCCGCCAAGGTTTGTTTCCATTTTACCTGTGCTTGCTCCATCAAGATATACCTCATACTGAGCTTCTGCTTCAAGTTCAACGGTGATCTGTGCGTCCTCTGGTCCTTCCACGCGGAAGCTCATCTGGCTTCCATCCTGTGCAAGATCAAACACAGCGGTACCTGGTACGGACTCATATACGAACATACCATTGCGCTCCAGCTTGGTGATCTCCTTAAATGTTTTTACTTTATACATATCTCCCTGATGAGGATAATCTGAAACCTTTGATTTCTGGGTTTTCTCATAATCTCCAAAGCTGATGGTACCATTTTCCTCTGTACGGATCAGTTCCTTTACTACTGCCATGATGCTTGTCCTCCCTAAGACTCTTTCGTTATGTTCTCTGGCGGATATTTCTTCGCCAGATTTTTTCACCGGCTCCCCGATGTTGTACATATTATATAATAAAACCCTTTTCTTTGCCAGTACCTGACATAAAATTTATAGCAATTTTAGATTTAGGGTTACTGTTCACTCCGTGACCGGTAACCGCTTCGCGATGCACAGAAACCATGCTTTGCATGATTTCGCGCCGTGGCTTACCTTTCTTTCACAAGAAACCGGATTTCCTTATTCCGATACTGTACCTGTACCGTATCTCCCCGCTTGATCTTCCCTTCCAGCAGCTCATTTGCCAGCCGGTCCTCTATCTTGGACTGAATTGCACGTCTCAGCGGTCTTGCTCCGTATTTGGCGTCAAATCCGGCTTCTGCGATGTAGTCAACTGCGGAGTTTGTCACATTCAGCTGAATATTCATCTGTTCCTGGCATCTCTTTTCCAAAGATTTTAAAAGCAGGGTTACGATCTTGCGGATTTCCTCTTTCTTCAAAGTATGGAATACCATGATCTCATCAATTCGGTTCAGAAATTCTGGTTTGAAAAGGCGGCGGACTTCCTCCATAACGCCGGCTTTCATCTTCTCATAGTCCTTTTTCTCATCCTTCTGGGAAATAAAGCCAAGCTGCTTAGGCTCTACAATCACCTGTGCGCCTGCGTTGGAAGTCATAATGATGATGGTCTGCTTGAAATCCACTTTTCTTCCATGGGCATCTGTAATGTGTCCGTCATCCAACACCTGAAGAAGAATATTAAACACATCTGGATGTGCTTTCTCAATCTCATCGAAAAGGATCACACTGTATGGATTTCGGCGCACTTTTTCACTTAACTGTCCCCCCTCATCGTATCCCACATATCCTGGTGGGGAACCGATCAGCTTGGAAACACTGTGCTTCTCCATATATTCGGACATATCAACGCGGATCATAGCCTGCTCGCTGCCAAAAACAGCCTGGGCAAGGGCCTTGGAAAGCTCCGTTTTACCTACACCGGTAGGACCAAGGAACAAAAAGGAGCCAATGGGACGATTGGGATCTTTTAGACCTACACGGCCGCGCTTTACCGCCTGGGAAACAGCATGTACCGCTTCCTCCTGTCCGATCACTCGCTTATGAAGTTCTTTTTCCAGCTGGGCAAGATGTCTGGTCTCCCCCTCCGTCAGCCTCTGTACCGGAATCTTTGTCCAGTCAGACACAATGGACGCAACTGCTTTTTCATCCACTTTCCCGGCTTTCTTGTGTGTCTTCTTTTCTTCCTTTGCACGAAGCAGCTCCAGCCTTGCTTCTGCCCTCTTTTGTTTCTCCTGGCACTCTTTGGCCAAAGTAAGATTGCCAGTCTTGATGGCATGTTCTTTTTCCTGAAGGATTTCCTGGATCTCACGGCTTAAATCTTCCCCTTCAGAGGATACCTGATAGCCGGACAAACGCACCTTGGACGCAGCCTCATCAATCAGGTCAATGGCCTTATCCGGCAAAAAACGGTCATTAATATAGCGCACAGACATTTTAACAGCTGCTTCTAAGGCTTCATCTAATATTGCAACCTTATGATGCTTTTCATAATAAGGACGAAGCCCCTTCAGGATCTCATATGCCTCCTCTTCGGATGGCTCTTCCACTGTAACTGGCTGGAAACGGCGCTCTAAAGCAGCATCCTTCTCAATATATTTACGGTACTCTTCCAGGGTGGTTGCACCAATGATCTGTAATTCTCCACGTGAAAGAGATGGCTTGAGAATATTGGAGGCATCCAGCGCTCCCTCTGCGCCGCCTGCCCCGATAATGGTATGAAGCTCGTCAATGAACAGAAGAATCCCCTGATTTTCACGCACTTCATCCACAACCTTGCGGATGCGTTCCTCAAATTCACCTCTATATTTGCTTCCTGCCACCATTCCGGAAAGATCCAGCACTACCAGCCGTTTATCCTGAATGGTCTCTGGCACTGTGCCTGCGATAATGCGCTGTGCAAGGCCCTCTGCAATGGCAGTCTTACCTACCCCGGGCTCTCCTACCAGGCAGGGATTGTTCTTCGTCCTGCGGCTTAAGATCTGAATCAGTCTGCTGATTTCTTTCTCTCTTCCCACCACTGGATCCAGTCTGCCTTCTGCTGCCATCTGGGTAAGATCACGGCTGTACTGGTCAAGAGCTGGGGTAGGGCTTCCATTCTGGTTCTGCATGGCCTTAGCAGCCTGAAATTCCTCCTGAATGGATTCATTGTCATATCCCATAGCGCCAAGCACTGCAGCATAAAGCTTCTGGATATTCACCCCCAGGGTATACAAAAGCCTGGTTCCCACACAGTCTGTCTCCCGGAGCATAGCAAGGAGCAGATGCTCTGTTCCAGCCTTTTCGCTTCCACCATTTTGTGCTTCCAGTACTGCACTCTCCAGAACCTTCTCGGTTCTTGGACTGTAGACAGGGTCTTCTTCTATTTCTGTAATGGTTCCTGCTTCCGCAGGGGTAACCAGCTTGTCGATCAATTCCACAAGCTTTTTGCCATCTACCTGAAATTCTTCCAGAACTCTTCCGGCAGTGCCTTCTGTCTCACTGAGAAGTCCCAGAAGAAGATGCTCTGTTCCAATATACCCAAGCTCAAAATCAATGGCTGCCGCCTTTGCCAGAGTCAGGGCTGTCTGAGCCTGCTTCGTAAATTTATTCTTCATGAATCAATTGTTCCTCCTTACGTTACTGGTTCAGTTGTTTTTTGTATTATTGTCCATATTCGTCCAGAATTTCATCGATCAGACTATGAACTTCCTCTCTTGTCACATTGTTGCAGCAGCCTCTTGCAAGTGCCACGCGCAAATTCTGTTTCAATTCTTCCATAGCTCTTATTTTATCTACATCCAGACAAATAACTGCGCCTTTTCTTCTGTCAATGGATACAAAACCTTCTTGACGCAGTAAGGAATAGGCTTTATTTACTGTATGCATATTGATTCCAATGGTATCCGCAAGCTGTCTCACAGATGGAAGGGGATCTCCCTCCTGCAGCCGGGATGTGGCAATTCCCATGATGATCTGATTCATCAGCTGGGTATATAATGCTTCATCACTCTGGAAATCTATTTCGATAACCATTTTATCCCTCCCTGTATAAAAATAACTCCTGACACCAGGCGCTGTTTTCAAAAAAGCAGTGCCTTATTCGGAAAAACAAAGGGACCGGAGTCATATATCCCCCGGCCTCTCTATCTTTCGTAATAAAAAGTTCTTGCCTGATCTTACAGGTAAGCCATCTTTAAAGCGGGCAGCACACCCTGTCCAACTTACTGAACTGGTGTCTCAGCTGTCGGTGTTTCCTCTGTCTTCACTTCTCCCTCTGCCGTCTGTGCCTCCTGCGGTGCGGCCTCAGCTGGAGCACTCTCAGCCGGTACAACAGCTGGCGGGATCTCAACACCAAGGATCTTTCCAAGCTGTACTCTGTCAAGGATCAGATTGAAGCCCATTGGATTGATCACAAAGCCCTTGGCCTGATTGATAATAAGACCTGGCAGCTTCGCAAATGGAACCTTTGCTGCACGAAGCTTCTTGCCTCTTGCAAATTTATCAAACTCCATAACATCTGTAAATGCAGGCTGAAGAATATCTCCCTGTTTGTTCTTCAGGTATGGAATATTAACCTTGGTCGCATCATCCGGATCCGTAGCCATCGCTACCAGAAATTCGGATTTCTTCAGATTCACGATCAGCTCTTCCTCCATCTCACGAAGATTTACTGTACGCTCCTCTTTCTTAAGCGGACGGCGCAGCTCCTGCATGAAATAAATACCGGAAAGCTGAAGGGTGGAATTGAAAAGCGGACGTTTCTTCGGCTCAAGCTTGCTGAAATCTGCCTGTCTTGCAATCTTGGCAAGCTCAACCTCGATCTGGTCCTCTCCATCTACCCATACCACGCTGTTTACACCGATTGCAAACAGTGTGCCATAGAACCTTGGAAAATCCTTCTTCTCATATTTCATTCCCATAAGAAGGATCTTATCCTCTAATTTCTTCTTGCCAAATGCTTTGATCTCTTCTTCGGTGGCAAATACCCAAACCTGATCGTTAAAGCTCTCTTCGTCACAAATTACATATGGAAGCTTTGTAGCCTGTGAATATGCTACAAAGAGTTCGTCTCTTGTCTGTAATTCCTTAATCGCATCCTGTTCTGTGATTCCCATGTCATTATCCTCTCAGTCCTGGTTTTCTAATGTCGTATGGGAGACTCCGCATATCGACGCAAAACCTAATATGCAACTATTTTATAACAAAATGATAAAAAAGTAAAGCATAAGCAGGGGGATTTCATGCAATTTTCCACAATTTCTATCTCATGTAGTCGTAAGTCTTTATTTTACGGTAATTTTTAGGATACTTTTTTAAGGCGTAAACGCCGGTAATTTTTCCAGTATACTGTTTCTGTGGATCATAATGTTTATTATTTATGGTCACCCAGCAATGTGTCTTACTCATTTTCAGCTTTATATTTTTGTAACCGATTTCCTCTGCAAGAGCGGCAAATGCACAGGCAAAATGAATGCAGTTTCCTCTTTTGGTTTGGAACATGCTTAATGCAGCCTTCCTCTGCCAGCCCTCTTCTTTCATGTCAGGGTCAACTCCTCCATACCGGAATTTTCTCCCATCTACCATATACTTCCAGCATGCTTTCAGCTTCTGGGCGCGGGTCATTTTCGAATTGGTGATTTTGGAAAGGATCTTTGTCGTCTGAACCTTAAGCAACGCATCTGTATGATCCTTTTTTCTTGGCGTTATGCTTTCCACAGTGGAATCGATCAGCTGATTCCCGCTGGCAGCAAGCGCAGGGGCAGGTGCCGTTGTCAAAAGCAGCGCCGCCATCACTCCCAGGAACATTTTTCTAACTTTCATACACGATTTTCCTCCATATCTGCATAAAGAAAACACTGCCATTCTTCTCTGGCAGTGTTCTCCCTATCCTTTAACTTGCCTGAGTTATTTCATCATAAATGTAACTGTTCCGTATCTTCACAGTGACACTCGGAATAGTACCTACTGGATCGTTGCCATAAATTCTACGATTCCATCCAGCTGCGCCATCTGGTCTTCTTTCAGAGCGGACTTCACAGTCACCGTTTCCTGGTAAATTTCCATATCTTTCATTCCAGAAAGAATTTCCTTCATCTGTCTGCCAGCTGTGGAAGCCCAGGTTCCATTCTCCAGGACTGCCACTTTTCTCTTCTGGAGATTGTGGGCTGCCAGCTCATGGAGCAGTGTCTCCATTTTCGGGAACAGGCCTGCATTGTAAGTCGGGCATGCAAACACGATCCTGTCGCAGCGGAATGCCTCAGCTACCAGATAAGAAGGATCTGTCACGGAAACATCATAAACCTTCACATTCTTCTCTCCCGCATCTGCCAGCTTACCAGCCAGAACATCTGCTGCGTTCTCTGTGTTTCCGTAAATAGATGCATACATGATCACAACATTATGGTCTTCTGGTGTATAAGTGCTCCATTTCTGATATTTGTCAATAAACCAGCCAAGGTCCTCTCTCCAGATCGGGCCGTGAAGCGGGCAGATCATGGCGATATCTAAGGTAAGTGCCTTTTTCAGGGCGCTCTGAACTGGTCCGCCGTATTTTCCAACAATGTTTACCAGATATCTTCTGGCATCATCCAGCCACTCTTCTTTAAAATTCACTTCATCTGCAAAAACATTTCCGTTCAGCGCACCAAAGGTTCCGAAAGCATCTGCACTGAAAAGTACCTTGTCATAGGCATCATATGTAACCATTGCCTCTGGCCAGTGAACCATTGGAATCATGGCAAAAGCCAGGGTGTGCTTTCCTGTGCTTAATGTGTCTCCTTCTTTGATCACAACAGCATGGGCATCTACATCAAAAGTAAAGAACTGTTTCATCATGGTAAAGGTCTTGGCATTTCCTACCACCTTCACTTCCGGGAATCTTCTCACTACTTCCTCCACGATCGCACAGTGATCCGGCTCCATGTGGTTTACGATCATATAATCCAGTGTTCTGCCATCCAGAACATGTTCCAGATTTTCGAAAAACTGTCCGCTTACAGATTTGTCAACAGTGTCCAGAAGGACAGTCTGCTCATCCAGGATCACATAAGAGTTATAAGATACGCCTCTTGAAATTGGGTAAATATTCTCAAACAGGGCAAGTCTTCTGTCACTTGCGCCAATCCAGTATAAATCTTCATTTACTTTCTTTACGTTGTACATAGTAGTACCTCCTTTCGCTTTCGCTGAATACTTCTATAATATTACAAACTTCTCTTGTTTTTGTATTCCCAGTTTTTAGAAAAAAAGACAGGAAACCAAACTTGTCTCCTGCCTATTTTATACCACTTGATCACGCCTCGTCAATCGCTTTTCCAATATCGTGGCGCATATATTTGTTCGCAAAAGTGATCCACTCGGTTGCCGCATAAGCATTCTTACGGGCTTCCTTCAGATTGCTTCCGGTTGCAGTGATTCCCACTACACGGCCGCCGTTTGTAACGATCTGTCCGTCTTTGAATTTGGTTCCTGCGTGGAAACAGTAATAGCCTTCTTTATCCTTGAAGTTCTCAAATCCATACATCGGGATCTCTTTTTCGTATTTCACCGGATATCCGTCACTTGCAAGAACGACACACACAGCTGCGTTGTCTTCAAACTGCAGGTCGATCTGATCCAGGGTTCCGTCAATGCAGGCTTCCATCACTTCTACAATGTCGTTCTTCATACGCGGAAGGACTACCTGTGCTTCCGGATCTCCGAAACGGGCATTATATTCCAGCACCTTCGGGCCATCTGCTGTCAGCATCAAGCCAAAGAAAATAATTCCTTTAAACTCTCTTCCTTCAGCAGCCATTGCATCTACCGTTGGCTGATATACATATTTCTGGCAGAACTCATCCACCTCTTTTGTGTAGAAGGGACTTGGGGAAAAGGTTCCCATTCCACCAGTATTTAAGCCCTGGTCGCCGTCCTTGGCACGTTTATGATCCTGTGCGGAGGTCATAGTCTTGATTGTTTTTCCATCAACAAAAGAAAGAACGGAAACCTCACGTCCGGTCATGAATTCTTCGATAACCATAGTGTTTCCTGCATTTCCGAATTTCTTATCCTCCATGATCTCTTTTACACCGTCTTCCGCTTCCTGAAGGTTCTGACAGATCAGAACACCTTTTCCAAGGGCAAGACCGTCTGCTTTGAGAACGATAGGGAATTTCGCTTCGGTGCGAAGATAAGCCAATGCCTTCTCCGGATCGTCAAAATTCTCATATGCAGCTGTTGGAATGTTGTATTTCTTCATCAGGTCCTTGGAAAAAGCCTTGGAGCCTTCCAGGATTGCTGCATTTTTACGAGGTCCGAATACCCGTAATCCGCGGGATTCAAATTCATCTACAACGCCGCCTACCAATGGATCATCCATACCGATGATGGTAAGGTCCACCTGATTTTCCTGGGCAAAATCAGCAAGCTTCTCAAATTCCATGGCACCAATGTTTACACATTCTGCATACTCTGCAATTCCTGCATTTCCCGGTGCACAGTAAATCTTATCTACTTTCGGGCTTCTGGATACACTCCATGCGATCGCATGTTCTCTTCCGCCGCTTCCTACGATCAAAACTTTCATAATATCCTCCTTAGTCGCTGATGGTCACAATATGATCTTCCACAGAAACCTTTCCATTGGCAATGAGATTGATTGCTTTTGGAAGGATCTTCCACTCTGCCTTTTCCATCACACTTCTCTGAAGAGACTGTGGGGTGTCATCTGGCTCGATTTTTACAGCTTTCTGTAAAATGATCGGGCCGGTATCTGTACCAGTATCCACAAAATGAACGGTGGCACCTGTTACCTTTACCCCTCTTTTCAAGGCTGCTTCGTGGACGTGAAGTCCATAATACCCAACTCCGCAAAAAGATGGAATCAGGGACGGATGGATGTTGATGATCTTATTTGGAAATGCCTCCACGATCATCGGAGGGATTGCAACCAGGTAGCCGGCAAGAACGATCAGTCCTGCTCCGCTTTCCTGAAGCTTCTTTAAAAGTGCCTTGTGAAATTCTTCACGGTTCTCAAATTCCTTCGGAGAAATACAGACAGCCTCGATTCCATGGTTCTCTGCTCTTTTTAAGGCGTAAGCATTTGGGTTATTGCTGATCACAAGAGAAACCTCTGCATTTGTGATCTTCCCGGAATCAACAGCATCCAGGATGGCCTGAAGATTGGTACCGCCGCCGGATACCAGGACAGCAACCTTTAGCATAATGTCACTCCCTTTTCTCCTGCTTCGATACGTCCTACTACGTATGGAGTCTCACCAGCTGCCTTAATGGCCTCCATGGTCTTATCCACGTCTGCAGGATCAACCGCCAGAACCATGCCAAGTCCCATGTTATAGGTATTGTACATCATTTTCTCTTCGATATCGCCGGTCTTTGCAAGAAGCTTGAAGATTGGGAGTACCGGATAGCTGTCTTTTTCGATCACGGCTCTTGTGCCCTCTTTCAGCATACGCGGTACATTCTCATAGAAACCGCCGCCTGTAATATGGCTGCATGCATGGATCTTAACACCAGCGTCTTTAATGCTCTTAAGAGCTTTCACGTAAATCTTGGTTGGAGCGATCAGTGCTTCCCCAAGGGTAGTTCCAAGTTCCTCATAATAAGTATCAAGGGATTCCTTTGTCATCTCAAAAACCTTGCGGACAAGGGAGAAACCATTGCTGTGTACACCGGAGGATGCCATTCCGATCAGCACATCTCCTGGTTTTAAGTTCTCGCCTGTGATCAGGTCTTTCTTATCCACAACGCCAACGGCAAATCCGGCCAGGTCGTACTCATCTACCGGATAAAATCCAGGCATCTCAGCAGTCTCGCCGCCGATCAGTGCTGCGCTTGACTGGCTGCAGCCTTCTGCAACACCCTTTACGATCTCTGCGATCTTCTCCGGATAGTTCTTTCCACAGGCAATGTAGTCCAGGAAGAAAAGAGGTTCTCCGCCTGCACATGCAATATCATTTACGCACATAGCCACGCAGTCGATTCCAACCGTGTCATGTTTGTCCATAATAAATGCCAGTTTCAGCTTGGTTCCAACTCCGTCTGTACCGGAAACCAGGGTAGGCTCTTCCATATCCTTGAAGCTGTTCATGGAAAAAGCACCTGAGAATCCTCCGATTCCTCCAAGTACTTCCGGTCTCATTGTCTTTGCAATATGCTGTTTCATTAACTCTACTGATTTGTATCCTGCCTCAATATCAACGCCCGCGTTCTTGTAATCCATGCCTTTTTCCTCCCAGAATTTTATGGTTTTTCAGATTTCTTTTTCAATAGTTCCAGGGGCAAAAAAGTCTGCCCCTGGTGTATCGCCTTATTTGTTATAAGCCTTGTGTCCCACTTCCTGTAATTTCGCGTCCTTGGCCTCTACCTGCTCTTTCAATTCCTGGCTGTATGCTTTCAGACGTGTAAGGAGCTCCGGATCAGATGTTGCAAGGATCTTCGCTGCAAGAAGGCCTGCATTCGCGCCGCCGTTAATAGCAACTGTTGCAACCGGAATACCGGATGGCATCTGTACAATGGAGTACAGGGAATCTCTTCCCCCAAGGGATGTGGTGTGCATAGGAATTCCGATAACCGGCATCGGGAAAATCGCTGCGCACATTCCTGGTAAATGCGCTGCCATACCTGCACCTGCAATGATAACCTTAAATCCTTTTTCCTCAGCTGTCTTCGCATACTCAAAGAACACGTCCGGCTCTCTGTGTGCGGAGATAATACGCATTTCGTAATCAATTCCAAGCTTCTCCAGAATGTCTGCGGCCTTGCTCATAACCGGCATATCTGAATCGCTACCCATTACAATTCCTACTTTTGGCATAATATTCTCCTCTTTTATCTGTGATTTAGAACTACCATTCGCGTAAATTCTACTAAGAATAACATTTTCTGTCAATACGATTGGCGCAAAGAAAAATTTTGAAGGGCTAATTAATTTTGTTGTCAGGTTTGCAAAGCAAAAAAAGCGTTCGTGCTCGCACGAAAAGCGTTTTGGCCTTGCAAACCGTGACAGCAAGTTTGAGGGCAAAATTTGCCCCCAAACTTTCCTTAATCCTCAAAAGGTTTATTCAGTTCCTCTGTTCCGGCGAGCACAAATCTGCCGTTTTCGATAATGGAGGTTTCCTCCCCGTTCTTTCCGAGGACGCGGATGCTTCCCAGTTCATCGTAAGGAATAGTGATATCTGTATGGCAGCCAAAGTAGGCCTTGCTGATATCCTCTTTCCTTAAAATAGAGACTTCATTGTCCCTGGCAATCAGCTCCTTGCCGTCCGGATTGTACACTGCCGTATCCTCAGACCAGCTGTAGCAGGTATCGCCCACTGCAAAATGGGGTCCCATTTTCTCTGCGATCAGGATTGGCAGCTTGTCTGCAATGTGATACTTCTCGGCAGCCACATAAGCGGTCGTGTTGGTTCCAATTGCAAATTCCCCCATAGGGAGGGTTGGATGATGGAACAGAATGTTGTCCTCAATGTATTTCTTATTCTCTTCTTCCGTTTCAAAATTACCGCAGGAATAAGAGGCGATCTTACCATCCTTGAACCAGATCTTCAGATCAAGGAACTGAAGTCCCTCCAGATATACCTTGCTCACATGAAGAAGTCCATTGGTACCGGCAAGTACCGGAGAGGTAAATACTTCTCCCACCGGAATGTTCACGTCAGCCACGCAGTTCTCAAAATTGGACTGCTTCGCCGGATCTGTAAGCGTATGGAGATGGATCTTCAGATCCGTTTCATTTTCCCCTTTTCCCTTCACAGATACCCATTCTGTGGTATCCAGGGTGTCGATCAGGGTCTGCTGTATTTTCTGATAAAGCTGGTAATCCAGCGTATTGATCTTCACGATCTGGCGGAAAATCTCCTCATAATCGCCTCCAATCTCCGGAAACGGATAGGCAATAATGGTAAAGCTTCTCTCGTCCCCTTTGATATAACGGTTTGTGATCTGTCCAGCTTCATTCTGCATTTCGATTTCCAGATTCTGCTGGGCTTCACTGAACTGCCATGCCTCTTTTACACTTACCGGAGAAAAAGGAGTCTCACCGAACACTTCGATACAGGCCGGTCCAGCGTGCACATAAGCAAGTTCTTTATATTTCTCATAGGAGGTCTGCAGGGCACGAAGGCGCTTCTGCACAAAATCCTGATCCAGATAAAGAGCCGCGTCCTGGCGATGGTCATAGTCAAACTGTGGGTTTGCAACTGCACCTGTGTAGCCGATCCGGTAAGAACCCCGTTTGCTTACAACGTGAGTAGGATAACGGTAAATGACCGGCTTCAGTCCCATTTCTTCGAACTGAAGGATCGCAGCCTTCACCATACGTTCAAAACCAAGGTTGTAACGGATGTTGACCGTTTTCTTTTTGCTAAGATCCTTGCGTCCATTTACAAAGCCCATCCGGTATCCTTCTGTATAGGTTCTTGCACAGGAGTCAATCTCTTCCTGGGAAAGTCCGTTTAAAAAGGCTGCAACTCCAAGCTCATTTTCGGTAATATATTCGCCAAACAGATACAGATAGCGAAGGTCCGTAAGATCAGATCCCATAATGATTTTGGCCGCAAAATCCAGTTCTGGATCCACGCACTCTCTGGTACGGTACTCTACCATATCCTGGCAGTAGTCATTTGCATAGGAATTCAGGATTCCACGGAATTCTTCCTCTGTAGGCAGTTCCTCCTGGGCAAAAGCAACGTAAACTTCCAGAAACAGTTCCAGAAGCACAGTCATATCCCACAGTCTTTTCTCGTAAGCGTAGGTAACGGCCCCCCGCAGCTCGGCATAGAGGAAGGAAAAGTCCTTTCCATACTCACCAAGCATTTCACATGCATACACAGGATTTCCATAGCTGGTTCCGTAATTTTCCGGAAGAATGTCCTCATACAGATCCTGATTCAGCTTCTTCCACTCCTCCATGGATAAATCCGTTGCACCTGTAAGCTTTCTTGGCTCTTCCTTTGCGCCAAGAAAGATAACGCCATCCATAACTTCTACATTTTTTGTAAGGAAAGCAGCTGTTTTCTGGAAGAAATCCAGATATGGTGCCGGTACTGCCTTCTCCTCTTTAATCTCGCTTACTCTTTCTTTTGCAAGAGCATAGCGTTCCATTAACAATTCGTCCACGCATTTCCCTCACTTTTCCAATTTAAGCCCAAACAGCTGTAAAAATATAAGACAACATATCTGGCTTCTTTTATTCGTTTTTCTCTGACATATCATCGATCACATGTCCTTTTTCCACATGCTGGTCGATCAGTTCCTGCATGCATTCCCAGATCTTCGGTGCGCCTTCACCTGTACGGCGGTTGCGCTTATAAATCTGGCTTTTCTTTACCCCATGCTCCACCCAGCTGATCCCGTCAGTGGCGTTATTGAGAAAAAGGGGCTGGCTGTTATCCAGCATATGGGCATATTTCGCCTCCGGGGTCTCATATGCCTCAAATTCTTCCCACAGATCGTAGAGCCATTTTCCCTGATCTTCCGGGAGAAGTCCGTAAATGCGCTGTGCTGCCACTTCTTCCCTGGCATGCTGGGTGGCGCCGCCTGCTGCATCATAGGCATAAGTATCCCCAGCGTCGATCTCTACCAGATCATGAATCAGAACCATGGGAATCACCCTGGAAAGATCCACCTCTTCCGGTGCATACTCTTTCAGAAGCACCGCCATAAGAGCCAGATGCCAGGAATGCTCCGCATCATTTTCTTTCCGTTTTCCATCTGCCAGGTAGGTCTGGCGCATGATATTCTTCACTTTATCAACTTCCAGAATAAAGTCTAACTGTTTCTTTAAACGTTCGTCCATAACCCATTTTCCTTTCTTCCCTGCTTAATCCGTACTCGCTTTTCGCCAACGGTGGTGCATGGTCCAGCCACCTTGCCTTTTTGACCTATAATCCGGTCAGGTACACTCCGATCCACACGATCAGGATCAATCCGTTGCTGATGGAACCGATAATACTGGTCTTATGGCTTCTGCCCTCCTCCGAGAAGCTGGTCAGCCCCATAATAAATCCGTACACGGAAAGAAGAGTGGCAAACAGGCCCACTCCTCCCACCAGAAATCCAAAGCTGTCATTTAGGAAATACGCTAAGGTGACAGCCGTTATAAACAACAAAAAGGACGCTGCTGCCAGACCGGCAGACAGCTTCCCTTTTTTCGCTTCTTTTTTCTTTGTAAATGAATATCTATATCTTCTTGCCATAATGGAATTTTCTCCTAACCGGACAGCAGGCCTGAATTCGTCTATGCAAGCAGGACTCATCGCTGGCTGCCGCCCGGGACTTTCATCCTAATATGATTACAGATGCGAAAAAGAACATACCCCAAGGCTGCCCCCAGGGTGTTCAAAATCATATCATCCACATCAAAACATCCGACCTTCGTGACAAGCTGGATCACTTCCACGGTCAGACTTAATAAAAATCCTGATATGCAGATGAGAAAACCACTGTTCATTCTTCTGAAAATAACCGGAAGGATAAACCCGAAAGGTAGGAAGCCGATCACATTTCCGAAAATATTGGAAAAAACCGCAAATGTGCCAAGCTGTTTCCGATAGATCCAGAACCTTCTGATCTCCACAAAAGGCACCAGATTATACCGGTACACCCGCTGTGCCTCTGCCACTCTGCCATATTCTTCTGCAAAGAAGAGAAAATAGATCAAAAGCAGCACATACAGGACAAACAGCAGGATTCCCATACGGCGAATCAAAGTTTTCGTTTCCTTTTTCAAAAAAATATCCCCTTAAATCATCATATCGGATTTGCCTTTCAGAAGTCTGGCTCCGTTCACGATCATGAGAATACCAGTTGTCACACCAGTCACCAGTGCAATGATCCCAAGTGCAATACTTCCAGCACCCACGCCCGAAACAGTCTTATAAAGCTTTTCACTCATCAGCATTTCCTCCTTTTACTTATGCTGCCCACCAATTACTGCAGCACATTTTCAAACTCTTTAATGCTGCAAACAACAATCTTATTCTGCACCATACTGCGCATAGTATGCGTCAATGGCAGCCTTTAAGGTGTCGTCAATAATGACTTTTCCTTTATATTCTTTGTTATAAAGATGCTCTACCACCTCTGCCATAGTTACGATAGCAGTTGTCTTAAGGCCATAATTTTCTTCGATTTCCTTCAACGCACTCTTGGTACCCTGTCCGCGCTCCATGCGGTCTACAGAAACTACAAGGCCAATCGGGGAAACATCGCCCTGCGCCTTGATGATCGGCAGAGTCTCCTGGATGGAAGTTCCAGCAGTGGTAACATCCTCAATGATCACAACCTTATCTCCATCTTCGATAGGGCTTCCAAGAAGGATTCCCTTATCTCCGTGGTCCTTTACCTCTTTACGGTTGGAGCAGTAACGGATGTCCTTGCCATATTCTTCGCTGATCGCCATAGTTGCAGCAACTGTCAGCGGGATTCCCTTGTAGGCAGGTCCGAAAAGCACATCAAAATCCAGACCAAATTTGCTCTCGATCGCTTTCGCATAGTACTGGCCTAATTTTCTCAACTGTGCTCCTGTACGATAAAATCCTGTATTTACAAAAAATGGGGTGTTTCTTCCGGATTTGGTTACAAAGCTTCCAAATTTAAGTACATTGCAATCGATCATGAATTCAATAAATTCCTGTTTATACTGTTCCATTTTATCCTCCTTGCATGTGGCTTGTATGGGTCATCATATTCATCAGTTTCTTTACATGCTGCTCTTCTTCCAGTTTTCAGGATAGGCAACACATTTCCTTTATAGTAGCACAAAATCATGCTGCGGTCAAAACTCTTTTCACCATTCATCATTTCTTCAAAGAATTTCCACCGCAGCTTATATTTTTTATTTCACGCAGCCGACCAGCTGGTTAATATCTTCCACCTTCTGCTTCTGAAGAAATGCCTGGATACCATCCACAACTTCCTGGGTGGTGTATGGATTGATAAAGTTCGCAGTTCCCACAGATACAGCCGCAGCACCTGCCATAATAAATTCCAGGGCATCCTCTGCGCTTGCAATTCCGCCCATTCCAATGATCGGAATCTTTACTGCATTTGCCACCTGATAAACCATACGCACAGCCACAGGCTTCACCGCCGGACCGGACATACCGCCCGTTTTATTTGCCAGTGCAAAGGTTCTGCGGTTGATATCGATCTTCATTCCGGTAATGGTATTGATCAGGGAAACTACATCTGCGCCGCCAGCCTCAGCAGCTCTTGCCATCTCTGTAATGTCTGTTACATTTGGGCTCAATTTCATGATTACTGGCTGTTTGGCATATTTTTTCACTTCCTTTGTAATGGCTTCCAGAGCCTTAGGATTCTGGCCAAAAGCAATGCCGCCTTCTTTTACGTTTGGACAGGAAACATTGATCTCCAGCAAGTCTACCGGCTCATTTCCCAGACGTTCTACTACTTCACAGTAATCTTCTGTGGTTTTTCCACACACATTTACAATGATCTTTGTATCGTATTTTTTCAGAAAAGGAATGTCTCTTTCACAGAAAACATCAATTCCAGGATTCTGAAGTCCGATGGCGTTCAGCATACCGCCTGTGGTCTCAGCTACACGTGGAGTAGGGTTTCCCGGCCATGGCACGTTTGCCACACCTTTTGTTACCACAGCACCAAGGTTGTTCAGATCTACAAATTCACTGTATTCTGCTCCGGATCCAAAGGTTCCGGAGGCCGTCATTACCGGGTTCTTAAGAGTTACACCGGCAAGATTTACGCTCATTTTACTCATAACTCTACCTCCGTACTTCTGAACACCGGACCATCTTTACATACCCGCTTATTGTGTACATGAGAATGATCGTCCACCTCTGTAGACTGGCATACACAGCCAAGACAGGCACCAATTCCGCAGGCCATACGCTCTTCCATGGAAATCCAGCAGGGGATTCCTTTCTCCTGTGCATACACTTTGATGGCACGAAGCATAGGCTTTGGTCCGCAGGCAAAGATCACGTCTGCTTCCAGTCCATTCTCACGGATGGCATCCATAACATTTCCTTTGGTTCCGGCAGAGCCGTCTTCTGTTGCAATATATACCTGGCCATTTTTCTCGAACTCATCATTTAAGAATAATTCATCACGATAGCCAAGAACTGCGATCTTCTCTGCGTCCAGCTGCTTCATGGTCTCTAACATAGGAGGCACACCAATTCCGCCGCCCATAAGGAAAGCCTTTTTGCCGGCTGCCTCTTCCAGTGGAAAACCATTTCCAAGAGGTCCCAGAAGGTCAAGCTGTGCTCCTTTTGTAAGCTTAGAAAAACTCTCGGTACCGGTCTTCGGCCCTGTCACACGATAAACAAGACGAAGGGCACCTTTTTCTTTATCGATCTCGCAAAGGCTGATGGGACGTGGAAGCAGTTTGCTTCCATCCTGTGTATAAACAGAAACAAACTGTCCCGGCTTTGCATTTCCTGCAATGGTCTTTGTCTGCAGCCACATGCTGTAAATATCTTTTCCAATACATTCCTGACTAAGGACTGTACAGGTTTCTTTTACCTTTGTACCCATTTTCTTCCTCCTAGCGGCTCTCAAGAGCAGTGCTGATATCCAGGATCATGTTTTTGACTGCCTGACGGGAAGCGTCTGCGTAGTTTGCTTCACCAAACTGTGCATATTTCTCCTGCTTGTAAGCTGCAATGATTCCTCTGGAAGAGTTTACGATCGCACCAAGACCGTCTTCGTTAAAGAAATGTACAAGGTCAGCACCTTTGCCACCCTGTGCACCATAGCCTGGTACCAGGATGAAGGTCTTCGGCATTAGTTTTCGGAGCACTTTGCCCATTTCCGGATAAGTGGCACCTACAACAGCTCCTACATAGCTGTAGCCATCGCCCATAAGCTCTTCGCCCCAGCTTGCAACCTTCTCGCCAACCCACTCGTAAAGAGGACGTCCCTCAATGATTCTGTCCTGGAACTCGCCGCTGGATGGATTGGAAGTCTTAACCAGTACAAAGATTCCCTTTTTCTCCTCTTTGCACACATCCATAAATGGCTTCACGCCATCGGTTCCAAGATATGGATTTACAGTGGCAAAATCCTCGTTAAACGGCACGTAAGTCTTGCTTCCTACCTGGATCTTTCCAAGATGTCCGGTGGCATAGGCTGCTGATGTGGAGCCGATATCACCGCGCTTAATATCGCCGATCACTACAAGGCCTTTCTCCTTACAGTAATCAACCGTACGCTTGTATGCCACAAGGCCCGGGATTCCAAACTGCTCATACATGGCGATCTGCGGTTTCACTGCCGGGATCAGATCGTATGTAGCATCTACGATTCCTTTATTGTACTGCCAGATGGCTTCTGCAGCGCCCTCTAATGTTTCGCCAAATTCCTTGAATGCAGCTTCCTGAATGTGTTTCGGAATATAGTTCAGCATTGGATCAAGTCCTACTACGATAGGTGCTCCTGTTTTCTTAATATTAGCAATAAGTTTATTGATCATGGATGTATCCTCCTGAATATGTTTTTCTATTTCTCTATTGTGGAATCCTTGTATACAATTTTACCATCACAGATGGTGTACAGGATCTTACCTTTTACCTCTTTGCCCTCAAATGGGGTATTTTTGCCCTTGGATACAAAGTCAGCCTTATGAATGGTATATGGAGTCTTAATATCTGCGATCACCACATCAGCCGGATGTCCTTCCTTAAGGGTGCCGCATGGCAGGTTCAAAATCTGTGCCGGATTGTAGCTCATCTTCTCCACAAGCTGGGAAAGGGTGAGGATCCCGGTCTCTACCAGTGCAGTATAACTAAGGGCAAAGCTGGTCTCAATTCCTACAATTCCAAAGGCTGCCGTTCTCATGGAGCCTGTTTTATCCTTCTGGGTATGGGGGGCATGGTCCGTGCTGATCACCTGGATGTAACCTTCTTTCAGGCCTTCGATCAGTGCGTCCACATCTTTTCTGGTACGAAGAGGGGGATTCATTTTATAATTGGGATCGTCTCTTTCAATATCATCGGATGTGAGTATAAAATGATGAGGGCAAACCTCTGCCGTTACATTCTGGATTCCCTCTGCCTTTAACATTTTCATCATGATCGCCACGCCTCTGGTGGAACAGTGGCAAAGATGCAGCCTGGCACCTGTTTCAATGGCGAGCAGGGAATCTCTTGCAGCAATGGTGTCCTCTGTAGAATTGCAGATTCCTGGAAGGCCGAGACGCCTGGCATTTTCGTCATCATTCATGCAGCCATTTCCCCTGAGAGTCATATCCTCACAGTGGTCGAAAATAGGAAGGCCAGCTTTCACTGCTTCCTCCATAGCCTGTTTGCAAAGGCTTGCTTTCATAACGGATTTGCCGTCTTCGGAAAGAACTGGTACTCCTGCTGCCGCCATACCTGCAATATCAGAAAGCTCTTCTCCAAGCTCCCCCTTCGTCATGGCGCCTGCCTGGATCACATGGATCGGGGATACCTGTGCAGCTTTATTTTTCACATAGTTGGCGCGGTCCGGACTGTCAATGACCGGTGTAGTATTTGGCATGGCAACTACGGTGGTTACACCGCCTCTTGCTGCTGCGTGGGAACCGCTTTCAATGTCTTCCTTCTCTGTCTGTCCCGGATCACGAAAATGTACGTGAAGATCCACAAGACCAGGCATTACTACCATTCCCTTAGCGTCTATAATACTGTCATCTTTATCTTTTACCTTCAGCTTTTCTCCCACTTCCTGGATCACACCGTCGTCCAGATAAACGTCCGCAATTTTATCCATCTGAGCAGCCGCATCTACAACACGTCCGCCTCGAATCAGAATACCCATTTGGTTCTCTCCCTTCTGGTATAATGTAAACTTTGTCGTAACCTATCATACACGAATTTTACCATTTAATAAAGACTTTTTTTACCATCCAATATTTTTCCTATCATATTTTCAGTGGAATAGAAATTACCAAGATTTTTTGTCGCACAATTTTAATAATCCTTGACTTTTTGAGGTGCAGGTTATATAATCAATCCATGCCGAAGATTATTTAATGTAAAATCACTAGTTTTTAGAGATTATATATTTACATGATATAGTCTGTAAAATCTGGTGATTTTTTTTCGCCAGAACAGTTTTTTAATTTTTTATTTTTTATGGAGGTAACTCAAAATGAACAAGGGCACTGTAAAATGGTTCAACGCTGAAAAAGGTTATGGTTTCATCACAGGAGAAGACGGAGCTGACGTATTCGTACATTTTTCTGCAATCAATGGTGAAGGCTTCAAATCTCTTGAAGAAGGCCAGGCTGTAACATATGACTTAACAGAAGGCGCTCGCGGAATGCAGGCTGCTAACGTTACAAAGTTATAATTGAAGCAACTGAAGCAGAAATTTCCCCTCGGAGGATTCCGGGGGGATTTTTTTACGCGAACAACGAGCCAAAGTCCATGCTTGCATGAGACCTTGGCGACTGCCGCGCTAACGGGGTAAAACTCGCAGAGCTTGTTTTACCCCGTTGGCTTGTTTACCGTGTATACTACAATGGGGACAGATTCCAAAATCTGTCCCCATAACTTTACACTGCCCCTGGCAGCTATCCGTTCCTATTCTATTTTTATTCTGCTTCTGAATCTGCACTCAGTCCATTCAGATAAGAATCCAGTGCTGAAGTATCCATAACAGTCTCTGTAGTCTCAGTCACCTGATCTGCTGTTACCTTCCCGTATACAGAATAGCCGATCCAGCACACGGCAACAATACATACAACAAGCGCTGCCAGCTTCTCAAGGTTAAGGATCAGCTTCTCCTTTTTCATGATTTTCTCACGATTTGCTTTTTCTGCTTTATAAGCATCTACTTTCTTCTGACTCATAGTAGCACGTCTCCTTTTGGATGAAATATCGTCTTAGGTGAGTATAGCACACTTTCACAAGAAATGGAAGGGCGTTCACTTAGTCTTCACAACTTCATGACCTCATCAGTTACTGTTCACTCCGTGACCAGTACCCCTCATCAAACGGCTACAATAATTCCTCCGTCATTTGCATACATGCTGCTGACACCTGCGGTGTCAAGAACCACAATGTCTGCTAATTTCATCTTCTCCTGAATGGCTTCCTTAAGCATATAAGCTTTCTTCGGGCTATTACAATGGGAAATGGCAAGAACCTTATTCTCACTGTTCTCTGTCACTTCCATGATCTTATCCACCATTTTTACCAGGGCTTTATTCATTCCTCTGGCTTGATCTAACTGGCAGATGCTTCCCTCAGGAGTGGATCCCATAATAGGTTTGATCTTAAGGGCAGTTGCCACAAGCGCCTTCACACGGCTGAGACGGCCATTTTTACGCAGGGTTTCCAGATTCTCCAGCACGAAAAAGGTGTGCTGCTCTTCAATATATTTATTCAAAACACTGACCACATCCTCAAAGGGAAGGCCAGCATCCTCACACTGTGCAATTTTCATAGCGATCAAAGTCTGTCCTACAGAAGCGGAGCAGGAATTAAACACATGGACCTGCACCCCCTTCTTCTCCTCATGCAGAAGGCTTGCGCCAAGAACTGCACTGTTATACGAGCCGCTAAGCTCTGCGGAAAGAGTGACGCAGTAAACATGGTCTGCATCGCAGTCAAATGCCTTTCTGTAGCTCTCCGGAGACGGGCAGGCTGACTTCGGACATTCCGGGCAAGCCGCAACCTTCTGAAGAAAATCTGCCTGATCAAATGTCTCGTCATCTATTATATTCTCACTTCCCACAGTCAGGGTAAGCGGTACGGATGCAAATCTCTCATCCTGCTTCCACTGCTCCAGAAGTTCTCCACAGCTATCTATCACAATTTTATAGCTCAATTATATCGTCCTCTTTTCCATAATATGTAGTTTTAAATACCACATCTATATTAACACATTACTATGTGTTTGAAAAGAGTTTTTTCTTCCATTTTCTTTCAAATTGCTTTATAATAAAAAGCACTAACGAATTTCGCTCTTTTTATGAAAGGAGGCTTTTATGCTCGCCCTAAAGATTACTGATCAGAAGGATTTTACCAACAAGCTTTTCCTTGGAGAAACCTTCGATGCTTTCTGGCTGAACCAGGCCGAAATTATTACCAGCAACATTTTTTCCATTGATGGCAGACTCCAGACTGATTTTTTCGACAACGACGAGCAGGAATTTCTGGCTTCCAGCCACCGTACTTTTTCTCTCTGGAAAGAGGTGAAGCCTTTTTGTTACTCGATCATACGTGGAAAGCGTGCTCCTCTTTCTTTTAAGATCGTGCTCCAGTTTTCCCCTAATAAGGCAAGCGCATTGCTTCAGAATTCTGCCATCTTAATTTCACCCGAGCTGGTGACTGGTCTTTACCTGAATCTACAATACAAAAACAAAACATTGCTTTGTACTACCGGAACCTCTATAAAGACCTTTCTTCCCGGAAAAGAGCTGGACCACCTCTGGGAACAGTATATCGCAGACTTCTTCCGCCGCAATGAATTATCGTTCGAGGAAATATAAGTCAGCACAATTGACGCCTTGCCGTGTAAATCAGAATACATGCTCCATGATTTTCCCTGGAGCATCATTTCGTAAGCCCAGATCCGGAATGTTCCTTTCTTTCTCACTTTCCAGATAAAATGCGATCATATCAACAAACTCACTGTTGGTCGGTCTGTATTCCAGAGGATATCCGGCAATCTGTTCCAATCTTTCTCTGTGATTTTCCCAACATACATTTACAATTGTGCGGATATCATGCTCAATATTGGACGGTTTAGATTTGAATTTCTTTGCAAGTCTTGGATAAATGTCCTTTGTAATTTTCATAGGACGCTCCTGAAATTCCATTGTCATATGTATGGCTTCTGCCACAAAATAATATCCCTTGTATTTTGATGTTGCACCTAATCTACGTATCGTTCCGTATACCTCTCTCATTTTTTGTCCCTCCCACAATAAGTTACCTTTTGTATGTGCCTTTTGCCATAGAATTCTCTTCTGGATATCAGCACAACCGTTGCTCCTGCAATGCAGTTAGCAATCATTTGCCTCTACATATAATACGAATGAAATTTCCCTTTTTTAGCTTTTTGAGACAAAAATTAAGAAAATTGTAATAATTTTTAGGATTTTCGAGATTTGAAAACGTCATATAACTGTTTCATCAAATAGGTCCATTGCTCTATTTTGTTGTTCTTATAGGCTTTACGAAAAAAGACAGATATTCGAATGTGATCACTCACTTCAAATATCTGCCTTCTCAATAATATTATGGAAAGGGCTTTCCCTTTCATTTTCCCAGTAAACGGACATGTCACCAATCTGCGGCATCACCATATAGGAAAGGATACTTATTTTGTCAGCATAAGAAGAATCTCATTGCTTCTCTGTACAAATCTGGTCATCTCTTCCGGTGAAAGCTGCTTATGGCTTAACATAGCAAGATCGTACAGTTCCTCGCAGATCACAGGAGTCTTCTCAGAATCCTTATTACCTGCTACAAACTGAACCAGCGGATGTTTGGCATTGAGGACCAGTGTCTCCTGTCCACCAAACATGGATGGATCCATACCGTACATATTGTACATCTTCATCATATCCTGCATACGGCGGCTCTCCTCAGAAAGAGTCATCATTGCAGCAACCTTCTCATTCTTCAGGTTCTCAACCTTTACTTCCAGCTTGTCATTCTTCAGCGCACTTCTGAATACTTCTGTAAGAGTCTTGGAAGTCTCCTCATCCGCAGCGCCATCCTCGCGAAGCTCTTCGGAAAGGTCTGCATCAATTCTCTTGAACTGGATGGTCTGGTCTCTCTGCTCCAGATGGGAAATAAATGCGCTGTCAATATTGTGCTTCAGAACAACTGCGTCCTTCTTTGCCTCACGGAACATATTGATATACTGGCTCTGCTGAACCTCATCTGTTACATAGAAGATGATTGTCTTCTCCGGCTCTTTCTTATCCTCTGCAGAGTCTTCTTTCTTCTCTTCTGTGGACTCCTTTGTCTCCTCAGCTTTAGCCTCTTCCTCTGGCTTCTTATTCTCCTCGATGCAATCCTTCAGAGTAAGATATTTGCCATCAATGTTCTTAAAGAGAATATAATCACTCATCTTATCTGCAAATTTCGCATCCTTGATGCAGCCATATTTGATAAATGGGCTGATGTCATCCCAGTATTTCTCATAAGACTCTCGGTCTGTCTTACACATTCCGGTAAGCTTATCAGCAACCTTCTTGGTAATGTAATCGGAAATCTTCTTTACAAATCCATCGTTCTGCAGTGCAGATCTGGATACATTCAACGGAAGATCCGGGCAGTCAATCACACCTTTCAGAAGAAGCAGGAATTCCGGAATTACTTCCTTGATATTATCTGCGATAAATACCTGGTTGTTATAAAGTTTAATGGTTCCCTCAATGGAATCGTATTCTGTATTGATCTTCGGGAAGTACAGAATACCTTTCAGGTTAAATGGATAATCCATATTCAGGTGGATCCAGAACAGAGGCTCCTTATAATCCATAAATACCTTGCGGTAAAATTCCTTGTATTCTTCGTCTGTGCAGCTGCTTGGATGCTTCATCCACAGCGGTTCCGGATCACTTAAGGATACTGGACGCTTGTTGATCTTTACTTTATCCTTGGCAGGAGATACTTCTACAACTTCTTTCTCGCCCTTGTCGTTCTCCTTCTCTTCTGTCTTGGCGTCCTCATGGATACGCTCTACAACTACATCATCCTCGCGAAGCTCAGACTCCTCAATGGTCTCATATTCCTGAGGAGCATTCTCCTTGGAAAGATAGATATTTACCGGCATGAAGGAACAATATTTCTCGATTACTTCTCTCATGCGGTATTCATTAGAAAATTCTGTACTCTCATCATTTAAAAACAGGGTAATCTCTGTACCAACGGTAGTCTTATTGCCATCCTGCATATCATACTCGGTACCGCCGTCGCAGGTCCAATGTACTGGTGTAGCACCCTCTTTGTAAGAAAGAGTATCAATCTGGACTTCGTCTGCTACCATAAATGCAGAATAGAATCCAAGTCCGAAATGACCGATGATCTGGTCATCTGTTGTCTTATCTTTATATTTGGAAAGGAACTCTGTTGCTCCGGAAAAAGCAATCTGTGTGATATACTCTTCTACTTCATCAGCTGTCATACCAAGACCGGTATCAACGAACTTCAGAGTCTTCTCTTCCGGGTTCACAATAACATGCACTTCTGCTTTATAATCATCTGGAAGTGTGTATTCACCCATAACATCCAGTTTCTTTAATTTCGTAATCGCATCACAGCCGTTAGAAATCAGCTCTCTTGCGAAAATGTCATGATCAGAATATAACCATTTCTTTATAATTGGAAAAATATTTTCACTGTTAATTGATAAACTACCATGCTTCTCAGCCATGCAGCTCACTCTCCTTTGTCTTCTTAATTATATCAACTATAATAATACCAAACTGACTAAAAGTCAAGAAAAATTTAGCACTCATTTTAAATGAGTGCTAGCAATATTGTAGGTGGATAATAAATCCTATTTTTTACTTTTATACATAGAAGAAGGAGTACCATTAACAGTACCCCTTCGCCTTTTCTATTCAGCCTTTTCTATTCAGCCTTTTCTATTTCCAACAAGGTGAACACTTATTATTTCTTTTTATTACGATAAACAAGAATTCCTGCGATCAGCGCAACTGCTACGAGCAGAATGATCACAAATGGAAGGATTGGAGTGTTATCTCCAGTCTTTACTGCTTTCTTCTGGTTTGCATCGGTTTTATCTGCTGCTGGTGTCAGTGTCTGGTTCGGGGAAGCGTTTACGGTAAAGCTAACTTTCTTAGTATCCTGTGTACCAGTGTTTACCCAGTTACTTCCATCGAATTTCTGCTGATTGTAGGTAACAGTCAGTGTATAGCTGCCTGTCTTACCCATACGGAAGGTCGCAGAATATGGAGCGCTGTCCCAGCTTCTCGCTTCAAGGACTTCCCAATTGAGAGGCTGATATCTTACATCCCCCTTGATCGGATTTTCAATATCCATTCCCGCACCAACTGCTGTGAAGGTAATCTTAGTCTCTGTGGTATATACACCATCAGAACTGATTCCGGTAATGGTGTTATTCGCTGCATCTGAAACAATTGGTCCACGCTTTACAGACACATTTGCAGATACTACCAGACTGAGGTTATCCGGATTGGTAACGCCATCTGGAAGAACAACAGTACCATTTACAGAGAATTTCTGTGCCTCAGCACTGTTCTGATTATATGCGCAGCCCTTTACATCCCATTTTACAGATGCATTCATCTCACCTTTATTGGTAGTGATCTTAACGGTTCCTGGAAGCTGTAATCCATCTGCAGATTTCTCTACGCCATTTGCCACGGTAATATCTGATACCTTGCCAACTGCGGTAAGCTTGGTAGCAGCTTCTGTAACAGTAAAGCCTACTGGGATATCATAGGAACCAAGCTGATCTGCCTTAATAGAAATTGTCTCATTATAAGTTCCTGCTGCAAGTCCTGTAATTGGAGCTACTGTAAAGGACGCTGCCTGGTCAGCATTTGCTTCTAACTCTGTCTGAGACGGTGCACTAACTGCAAAAGCACTTCCAGTTACGGTTACGGTAATTCCTGTAAGTTTTACATTACCATTGTTTGAAACATGAACTGTTTTAGCTGCCGGAGCTTCTGTGTAGCCAGCTTCTTTGCTGTCGAAAGTAACCTCTGTCACATCTGCGGTAAGGGACGGTGCTGGCTGTTCCTGTACTGTGTAGGTTACCGGAATGGTAAGTAATGTAGTCTTAGGATCAGAATCTGCATTTGCGATAATAATATTATCCGTTACAGTTCCTACAGTTGTGGTATCGATTGGCTGTACTGTCACTACTGCGGTAGTGCTTCCATCAGCCGGAAGTTCTGTTTTATCAAGTGCAGCCTGTACTTTTCCGCTTTCTGTGGAAATTTCAAGATTTACGGTTCCTGTTCCGTTATTCTTTATTGTAACGGTTTTGGTGATTCCGTCAGTTCCTGTGCCCTGGGTAATAGTTGTATCTGAGAAATCTACGGATGTTACACTCTCATCAGCAAGTTTGATATCCGGTACATTTTGAACTGGTTCCTCCGGTGTAGCTGGATCTTCCGCCGGTGTGGTCGGATCCTCAGCTGGTGTAGTCGGATCTTCCGCCGGTGTAGCCGGATCCTCAGCTGGTGTAGCCGGGTCTTCTGCTGCTGGCTCCTGTGGGTCTGTATTGCCATCGTCTTTCTGAGGATCTTCTACTGTAAGATTTGCGTTGAAAGATAAAGTCACACCTTCCTCAGTTGTATAAGTGATCGTATCACTGTAAGTTCCTGCTTCAGTACCCTCTCTTGGCATGATCCATGCGTCAGCAGATTCGCCAGCTGCAAGAGAAGTCAGATCCTGAACCATAAAATGCTCCGGGCTGATTTCCTGGAAATTAAGAGTACCTGTACCAGTATTCTTAATAGTGACTGTCTTCATCATGGAACTTTCTGCATCTGCCTGTGTAAAACCAGCCTGTACAGTACCAAAATCAAGAACGGTATCTCCACTCTCAGTTACAACTTCTGCTGTGTATACCGGAGCTTCCTGTGCAGGAGTCTCTTCTGCAGGTGTTTCCTCTGCTGGAGCTTCGCTCTGGCCATCTTCAGGGATTTCCAGATAATCTTCGGTTCCAATATCGATCACGCTGTCATCGGTACTGCTGTCCTGTGCACCAGTGATATCCTCTGTCGGCTCTTCTGCTGGCTGCATCACATCCTCAGATGAATCTGTAGGTTCGCCACCGATCTCAATAACCTCATCCTGCTGGGTATCAGCTGATGCATCTTCAGCTGCCTGTGCGCTCTCATCAGTCTGTCCCTCTTCTGAAACATCTTCTGCCGGAACGTCCTCTGTTGGTTCTTCTGCCGATGCAGCTTCCTGCTCTCCTTCTGGAACCTCTGTGGTCTCTTCTGGAGCTTCTTCTGGTGTCGCTACGATCTCCACTGTGTTCGCTTTCAGCTCACCGGTTACTCCCATCTCAGATTTTCCAGTAATCTTCAGCTGGATCTTATTTCCCAAATCCTCATCTGTAAGCTTATAGGTCTTCTCTGTACCAACTTCTGTGAGCTGGTCTCCTACTTTTCTTGACCAGGAAAAACTTACATAATCATCTGTAAGCCCCTCTGGTGAAGCTTTCGTATAATCTGCACTTAGTTCAGATCCTACTGCAGCTGTTCCTTTGATCTTCAGCTTTCCTCCAAGCTCTCCTTCCGGCACTGCTGATGCAAATACCAGAGATGGAAGCAAGGAAAGCATCATAAGAAATGTCATAACCATTGCTATAATTTTCTTAGGTCTCATATGCCATCCTCCTTTACATTTCCCTTTAGGCTGACCTGTAACATTATTGTAACATATTTTAAATATTTCCACAAGCATTTTTTATACCTTCGTAAAACTGGATAATGCCTGTTCCCTTGTTTATGGTCATTATAGCAATCTGTTTTTATGCTTATGTAATTTGAATTTATCTGGCAGGAATCAGCCCTCCACAATAAGATATTTCCCGTCTGGAAGGGCAAAAACCTCACTGGCTTCTTCCAGTTCCTCCTTGCTCATGCCGTCCACATCGGCTCCCATTCCGGACAGATATCTGCGGACTTCGTCGATAGAATCTGCGACAACCGCCATACAGTCTTCCAGAAATTCCTCTGCTTCCTCATAAGTTTCTGCCACCGGCTCATCAAAAAGCTGCTCCTGTTTTTCCAGAAATGTCTGGATACATTCTTCTGAATACATTTTTCTACCTCCTGTATATTTGTATTTTTATCCCTTAACCCTTACATTTTTCCTCGTAAACATCCAGAATATCTTCCGGAGCATCTACAAGATCATCCGCGCCATTTTCCTGAAGCTCTTCTTTCTCTCTATAACCCCACAGGACACCAACGGTATACATACCAGCAGCTTTTCCAGTCTGCATATCCGTACCGGAATCACCAAGATACATACACTCTTCCGGGAGAACCCCAAATTGTCCGGCTATTTTTAACGGACCATCTGGAGCAGGCTTCTTTCGAACGGTCTCGCTCTGTCCCATAACCGCATCAAAAATATGATTTCCAAACATTCTCTCCACTACTTTTACAGCCGCTTCGTGAGGCTTATTTGAGCATACGCCAAGTTTTACACCTCTTTTTTTCAGTTCCTTTAAGGTTTCCGGCATGCCTGGATAATGCTGGATCTTATAAAACGGATCCTTGTTAAATTCCTTCCTATACAAAGTTCTTGCTTCTTCATAATGAACCAGTTCCGGATCTCCGGCATCGATCAGAAGCCTTTTTACCAGCATATCTGCTCCATTTCCGCAATAATATCTGTAATTCTCAACAGGCATCGGATTCAGGCCATATTTCCCGACTACCATATTTCCTACTGTAGCCATGGAATCCAAAGTATAAGCTAAGGTTCCATCCAGATCAAAAATACATGCTTTTATCATTTTTTGTTCCCCTTATATATTCATTCCAATTTTCTTGAGTTCATATACCAGTCGTCCAACTGGAAGTCCCACTACATTATTGTAGTCGCCACAGATCCCTTTTACATAAATTCCAAATTTTCCCTGGATTCCATAGCTGCCGGCTTTATCCATAGGTTCTCCTGTGCTTATATATTCCATAAGCTCTTCTTTTGAAACCGGGTAAAACTGCACATCTGTTTTTTCGCTGAACGTATGAGGCTTCCAGGTATCCTTTTCCTTTACCAGAAGTGTGACGCCTGTATAAACCTGATGTGCATTGCCCTGAAGTCTGGATAACGTATCCAGAGCGTCCTTTTTATCCACAGGTTTTCCCAGAATTTTCCCCTCAAACGCAACTACCGTATCTGCGCCGATGATCAGACAGGGCTCATTTTCCTGCAAAAGCTTCCTTGCAACTGCCATAGCCTTGTCAAAAGAAAGCTTCTCTACCATTTCTGCCGGATCCGTCAGATCTGTTTTCTCTTCCCCATCGCTTACCACTACCGAAAATTTCAAACCGGTCCTTGCAAGCAGTTCTTTTCTTCGCGGGGAGCCCGAAGCTAAAACAATTTTCTCCATAATCTCTCCTTTTCTGTCTTAACAGTATACCCCGACCTTTATACTGGTGCAATGATTTTTTTCTTTTCTTTTTGTCTGAAAAGTATTACAATATAAGCAACTCCATTCTGCCAGACCAGATGGAAAATACCGAAAGGAGCAGACAATATGGCAAAGATAAACAAATATTGGGGTATGGTTGCACTTGGTGCAGTAACCGCAGCCGCAGCCGGTGCTATAGCAGCTACATTTGCAAAACGCAGGGCACTGGAGGAAGCAGCTGATCTGGAAGAAGATTTTGAAGATGAGCAGGAAACCAACGAACAGCCTGAAGAAAAAGAGGTTCGTGAAGATTTCGTATCCTGGGAAGCAACCTCCGAAGAAGAAACGGAAGAAAGTACTGATACAGATGAGCCTTCTGATGACAGCGATGCTGAACCTGCTAACACAGATGACGAGCCGGCAGATGAAAGTGCAATGGATGAGAATCTTGAGAAAGCGAAAAAGCTGGAGGAAGAATTCGAAGAAAATATAGCAGAAGCTGAAAAAGAACAGGATGAGGAAGAAGCATCTATCCATATTGACTAATCCTCACAGGAACCGCTTCACAATGCACAAAAGCCGTGTCAGCCTATCTTGAGCCAGCTTTATCTTTTAAGTTAGCAGGTAGGTGACTTGAAATCTTTATAAGACCCAAAAGTCCCATGACATCAGATTCTATTCCAATCTGTATGTCATGGGACTTTTCTTTATGATTCTTTAAGTTTCTTATTCTCTATCAGGCTTTTGGAAGTTTGAAAGAACTCTTAAGGGATACAATACGGTTAAATACCGGTGCACCATCCTTGGAATCATGGATATCTGCACAGTAGAAACCATTTCTTACGAACTGATAGCTGTCCAGACCTTTTGCCTTAAGAAGTTCTGGCTCAACATAAGCAGAAACCTCAACAAGAGAATTCGGGTTCAGGTTCAGCTCACCAGTCTCTTTATCATAAACACCCTTTTCTTCATCAACAATGTTCTCATAGAGACGTACCGGAACCTTACCAGCGTTGGAGGCTTCCACCCAATGAATGGTTCCTTTTACCTTACGTCCGTCAGGTGCATTTCCGCCCTTTGTCTCTGGATCATAAGTACAGTGTACTGCTGTAACATTTCCAGCATCGTCAGCCTCATATCCGGTGCAGGTAACAAAATATGCGTTCATAAGACGTACTTCTGTTCCAACAAAGAGACGTTTGTATTTCTTCGGAGGCTCGACCATGAAGTCTTCTCTCTCGATATAAAGTTCCTTTCCAAATGGAACCTTTCTGGTTCCAAGTGCCTCGTTCTCCATATTATTCGGAGCATCCAGATATTCCACCTGGCCTTCCGGATAGTTATCAATGATCAGCTTAACCGGATCAAGAACTGCCATATAGCGGGGAGCCTTTAATTTAAGATCCTCACGGATGCAGTACTCCAGCATTGCGTAATCTACAGAGCTGTCTGCCTTGGATACACCGCAAAGCTCAACAAACTTCTGAATGGATTCCGGAGTATAACCACGGCGGCGTAAACCGGAAATAGAAACCAGTCTTGGATCATCCCATCCATCTACAATACCAGTCTCAACCAGCTTCTTGATATAACGCTTACCAGTTACCACATTGGTCAGATACAGTTTCGCAAACTCGATCTGTTTCGGCGGATGAGGGTATTCCAGTTCTCTTACTACCCAGTCGTATAACGGTCTGTGATCCTCGAACTCCAGAGTACAGATAGAATGGGTAATTCCCTCGATTGCATCTTCGATCGGATGAGCAAAATCATACATCGGATAAATGCACCAGGTATCCCCTGTTCTATGATGACTTACATGGGCAACACGGTAGATAACCGGATCACGCATGTTCATATTCGGAGAAGCCATATCGATCTTCGCTCTCAGAACTTTCTCTCCATCTGCGTATTTGCCCTCTTTCATTTTCTCAAAAAGCTGAAGGTTCTCTTCCACGCTTCTGTTTCTGTATGGGCTTTCCTTACCTGGCTCCTTTAAGGTTCCACGGTACTCTCTGATCTGGTCCGCAGTTAAGTCACATACATATGCTTTTCCTTTTTTGATCAGCTTCACTGCAGCTTCGTACATCTGTCCAAAATAATCAGAAGCAAAGAACAGTCTGTCTTCCCAGTCAGCTCCCAGCCATTTGATATCCGCTTTAATGGACTCTACAAACTCAGATTTCTCCTTGGTAGGGTTGGTATCATCAAAACGCATATTAAATTTACCATTATATTCTTTCGCCAGTCCTGCATTTAAAAGGATAGACTTGGCATGTCCAATATGAAGATATCCGTTTGGTTCTGGCGGGAAACGTGTATGAACGGTGTCATAAACTCCTTCTGCCAGGTCTTTATCAATAATATTCTCAATAAAATTTTTGGAAACCTTTTCGTTCTCCATGGTTCTCCCTCCTGAAATCAACTCTTTTATAGCAAAAAATCACACTATTATTAGTCTTAGTTGATTTATCTTATCATAAATAAATGGAATTTAAAAGTTTTTCTTATAAAAAACTTGATTTTTCTGCTGCTTTATGAGAAGATAATAATTTCTGCCACAAAAAAAGTCCTTGATCTATAATCAAGGACTTAAAGAGCTGATGACGGGAATCGAACCCGTGACCTCCGCCTTACCAAGGCGACGCTCTACCGACTGAGCCACATCAGCACTCTTGTGTCTCGGCGTTTCTACCGCTCACAGTTGATTATATTACCAGAAGGTTGTTCTATTGTCAACAGTTATTTTCAAATTTTTTCAAAAAATATAAAAATTTTAAAAGATTTTCCTGTAACTCTGCCAAAGCTGAATAGACTGCTCAGCCAGGCAGAGTCTTTTTTCCTATTGTTCACATGAACTCTTCAGCCAAAAAACTTGCCAATAAAGTAAAATACCATGTTTGATCAACTCTCCGGAATTACCACATTTCTTACCAGTCCAGTGTCAGTAAGAAACCGGTCATCTTTTTTCTTATTGGTAAACACCGCCGCTCCGTTCTGATTGGCAGTCAGTTTAAATTCCACCTGACTCTCCTGTACAGTTCCGTTTACCACCTGGTCGATTTTTTCAAGCTTATAACGCATGGTTGTCTCTTCTTTCACCTTATAGGTTCCGGCAGGAAGGGTAAAAACAACCCTTTTACTTACATCCGCTCTGGTATCTGTATTGTCTTTCGCAAATTCAACCATATTGGTATAAGTATGCTCCTCACCATCCAGATCGGTCCCTTTTACTGTAAATGTAAACACCGGATTTCCCTGCGCCCAGACGATCTCGTCTCCATGAAGAACTTTATCTACCGTGATGGTCACCAGTTTTACATCTGAAAGAGAAAATTTCTGTACCTCAGGCAAACTTTTTACAATACATTTTACAGCCTGTCCTTTTTTGTATCCAGAAGGTGCACGAAGTTCCGTAAGCACATATTCCCCTGCTTCCAGTCTGTTTATTCTATGCGCAGTCAATTCTGAGGTCCAGGTATCGATCACCTTGCCACTGGCATCACAAAGCTGCAAAACTGCTCCAGCTACCGCTTTTCCAGTTGCCTTATCTGTTTTTAAAAATTCTGCCTTTGTATAAGCATTTTCAATTACGATCGTATGGCCATGCTCTTTCTCCACAAGACCATTTTCATCCACTGTAAACTCATAAACTTTTCCATCTGACACATAACCTGTTGGCGCGGCAATTTCTTTCAGCTGATAAGTTCCTGGTACGATTCCGGTTAGCTTTATCTGTCCATCTTTCCCTGTAGTATAAGTTTTTCCAGAATCCTCTGCCTTCGTCTTTTCCCACAAAAGGAAGTTTACTCCGCCAAGCACCTCCTGGGCATCTCCTGCATTCTCCTTTTGCGAGATTTTCTTTATGATCACCAAAGTCTCTTCGTCCTGAAACAGAACTGTTTTTTCCATTTCTGTTTTACTGATCTGGATTTCAAAGAATTCCTTGGAAATGGTATATCCAGCCGGAGGTTTTATCTCTTTTACAATGTATTTTCCAAGATAAAGCCCCTTTGATACTGCTGTTCCATTTTCACCGGTTGTAACGGTATCTGCAATTTCACCGGATTTAAGCAGAATATTTCCTGAAGCAGAGCGGATATCTTCTGCTGCTGTAATCTGAAACACGCCGCCGGAAAGCTTTTTCTGGCTCTTATCTGTTTTTTGTACCGTCAGCTTCCCTTTTGGAGTATTCTCCTTTATTACTACCTGGGTTTTCTCTGTATTTTTGGAAGTAGAAGAAGGAACTCCCCCGATCCATTCAAAACTGCTGGTCGCAATATTGTATATATATGCTTCCAGAATATTAGGATCTGCATTTTCCACATAGTACAGCTGCAGCTCACTGTCACTTTTCATATCCACAGTAAGCACCAGTCTGATCTCCTGTCCATAACAGCCATCTGGCAATGTGCCTGTAGTCCCGACCGTGATTGCAGAACCGTTCATTGTCATGGACCACGCGCCCTGTGTGCCTCCATTTGCATCAAAAGAAGCCAAAACAGTTTGTCCCTGATACAATTGTGCAGATTTCAACTGAAAACAGTTTTCCAGAGTGTCCTGAATTTTAAAGCCTTTTATCTTCCATTCTCTTTTATTAGAAGGAATTTCCTGTACAATTTCAAATACGGTACTAAAATTCCTTCCTTCGTAGGTTTTGGAAGCTACTCTTTTTTCTCCGTCCAGAATCCACTTTTCAGGGTTTTCCGGCTCTGTTCTGCTGACACTTGCCCTGTCCGCAACATTGTTTGACGTAAGAATGGTGTCCTTGGTATCACCTTTATGTCTGACCGTAACTGTAAATTTGTTATTTACAGCGTAAGATGCCACTGTCCCATTGTAAGTACATGAAATCTGGTCAGGCACCATTTTCGCAGTCACGATCACATCATAGCTCTTTCCATAAAAAGACCGGTCTCCCAGGGCAGCACTTGTGGCGCTAATGGTAATCTTTTTGCCCGCTGCATTCACGGTAAAACGGCTATCTGCACGAGTCTGTCCGTTTTCATAGATAATAATAGAATCTGCTGTCTTCTCCACTCCGTCTGGCAGTGTATCCGCAAGTTCCAGTTTCGTCATATACCCGCCGTATTCATTATCCGGCACTTTTACACTCAGCTTATACTGATATGTACTATCCGGGTTCGGAAGAAGCAGATCTGTTTTCCAGATATTTTCCTGCAAATTTGCAGTATATTTTTTTACCTCTGTACTTGGAATTCTGTTTTTCGTCCTGGTACAGCTGGTAGTCACTTCATTGGACCAGTTTGTTCCTTCCTGTCCATTTATATGCTTACAGGAAATAGAAGCCTTGTTTTTCACTTCATACTTATAACTATCGCCACTGTATACAGGTGTTATCTCCGTAGGATCCATTTTTACTTTTATCTGAAATTCATAGGTTTTCCCATAGAATTCTGCCTTCGCCAGCGCTGCAGGTGTTGCCTGGAAATTCAGCACATCGCCAGCTGTCGAAATGGTAAACCAGGAACTTACATCCGATTCAGAAGGGAGCATTTTTACAGCTGCAGATCCATTGTAATCTACCCCCGCAGGCAGAGTATCCGTAACTTTACAGGAGCTGTAATAATAAGCAGAATGCTCTTCCGGAATATCTGTCTGTAACGTATAATAGAATTCTCCTGTGCTGTCAGAAAGACTGTTGGAATTTCCCTGGGATGCAAGAGTATTTCCTGTTTTTTTCACCAATGACGGATATTCTACAGGGCCATATCCTTTTGCGTCCCAGTTAAGACCAGCTGATGTTCTAATATTTCCGGTCTTGGTTGCCTCAAAAGTCTTTTTAATCCGGGCTTCTGTTTCAATGGAATGGGAGCCACAGCCAGGTCGTAATATTGCCAGATAGAAACCAGAAGAATTATCCAGTTCATAAACAACCGTATTCTGCGGAACCTCTCCCTTTACTTCCGGGGCAGGCGCAATCAGAACTTCATAGGTCTGGGAAAACTGAGTTTTCTTTACCACGTTTACTACAGAATCTTTTGTGGCATATCGGTGCGCGATCGTACCATTTTGGAGCCGGATGCCAAATCTCTGGTAAAGATCAATATCCAGCCAGCGGAAACGATAGTTGCCTGGAACTGGTGTATTGGTTCCGCTTTTTACAATGTCTATTTTTATTTCCTGGGCAGCTAATTCATCTTTAAAAACAATCCAGAGTTCCTTGGAATTGCCCACACCAAACATGGGATAAATCCCTTCTATCTTTTTTCCTGTATAATCATAGGTATAGTTGTGATAATTGGTTTCGGTCAGCAAAAGATCCAGTTTTGTATTTGTCTCTTTATTATAGCCAACATGGGTAATCCGAAATCCAAACTTTCCTTTCGCAGTATCATTTAACGGAACAAAATATGGACAGTCTATTTCCTCTCCTGGGCGCAGACCAGTATATACATTACTTCCAGCATTATTCCATGGATAAACCTGGCTATCATCATTCCAGCCAAGCCTTGTATATTTACTGCTGAAATAGGTTTCTCCGATGGTTACCGGTGTAAAACCACCGCTTCCATTCTTTACCGGATCGCCCTCCTGTACATAGTTGTCCGGTGCGATATACGTGGCGATCATATCATCGGTATTGCCTTCCATGAAGAAGTCATCTTCTTCAAGAAGCTCCACAGCATTTCCATCAAAGAAGCTGTCTCCTTCCGTTTCTTCTGATACGTAAAAGCCATCTCCGAACGTGCTGTCCTGCTCTTCCGGATCAGAGGGCGTATCTTCTATCATAAGATTACTTCCTCCTGGAAGTTCCCACTCTTCCTGGTCTGAAACTGGATTTTCTTCAAATGCTGTGTCTTCTTCCGGCACTTCTTCGGCTTCTGTTTCCTCTGGTACACCCTCTTCCTGCATAACAGGCTCGTCCTGTGCCATTATTCCAGGATCCGGATAGGACATTGCCATGGGAACCGCCAGTACTGCTGCCAGTATCGCTTTTCTTATTTTTCTGTATTTCATCCTATCCCCTCCTTTTTATCATTCTCATATTGCTTTATATATTCCTGGTAAACTTCCTTCATGGTCTTACTATCGTCCTGTTTTTGGATCACACTTGCAATAACCGGCACATCATAGCTTTTCGAGGGATCCAATTCCCCCTCTAAATAAGGGACCATCACAATTTCCTGAAACAACGGTGCTGTAGTCTCTCCTGGTTTCAACACAGTTTTATATCCATAGACATATTTTCTATTTTCCTGTGTCTGTTCTTTGGATAACAGCGTCCATTTGGAGTCATCCGCCTGAAAACTGAATAGCTCACGTTTTTCTTTCAGAAGCTTTTTTCCTGTATTCTGGTCCAGAATGGAAATACTCTGCATGGGAATATTTACTTCCAGAAAAACATTTGCATCATTTTCCCCTGTATTTTCAACTGCCGGATCTTTTTTCAGTACCTGTCCAGGGTAAGTTTTCCCCGCCAGAGCAGCATCCCAGTGTGCCTCTGTAAGCTGCGCGTTCACTGATCCTGCCGTAAATACATTTCTCACCTCATTCACAGATTTACTTAAATACGCAGCTGTCCCTCCTGCCGAAACCATAATTCCGGCAATTCCTGCCCCAACTGCCAACAGGTATTTTTTTCTTTTCAATCTGTCTCACGCTCCTTTTTTATAATTTCACCTCCAGACATTTCTGTACAAAGGGAAAATGCCAGCAAAAAAAACAGCACTGCTCCTTTTCCATTTCCACTTCCCAGAAATTTCAATATATAGCCTGCATACGGAACAGAAAAAACAACTGTTCCGCATAGATTTTTCCATTTTACAGGCTGTATATCCTCACTCTCATTGGCATCTCCTTTTGTAATAAAAGACTGCCTCTCTTTGTCGTTTTTTACTACCCGGTGCGTGATCCGCACACCGCCGGTATCTGTGGTAAACGTTATGATCTCACCCTTTTCTACCAGTTCAGGAGCCTTTGCCTTTACATAGACAGCACTTCCAACCCCAAGTGCCGGAACCATGCTGCCCGAAGCAACTGCATACCCCTCCATTCCATACAGCTGTGGAAAAGAAAGCCCGATCAAAAGAACAACTGTCACCAGCATGATTAAATTCCCAATTATTTTTATCGGGCTTTTTCCTTTCATAGACTCTTGTCCTTTCTGTACAGCTTTCTGCCAGTCAGGAATATTGCAAGCAATGCAGCAAACAGCGCGATCCATTTAGAAAACATTTTCGTCTCATCACCTGTTTTGGGACTTGTAGAAGCAGTGGCATAAAGTTCTCCTTTCTGATCGGCTGCACTGCTTCCACCACTCTCACTCTCCCTTACATTTCCAGATGAACCATCCGAGCCAGATCCATCATCCCTCTTAGCTGGATCAGGATCCTTTCCTCTGGCTGAAAATACCCATTTTACCTTTGCTAAAAGGTCTTCGTATTCATTGTTCATGTTTTCATCCAGAGACAATTTCACAACCAGATTTCTTCCCTGTCCAGGCTCGAAGCTTCCAAGAGCAATTTCCTTTTTCATGCTCCAGCCGGAACCGGAAAGATTGCCATCTACGGTTCCCTGATAGATCACCTTCTCATTTTCCCTTATCTCTATCACTCCATATTTGGTCAGAAGCTGCTGGATCAATTCCAGATTTTTTTCTTCCTGTTCTACCGCTTCTGCACGCAGATACAGCTGAATCGCAGCATCCGAAGTATTGGAGATCCGAATGGTCTGGCTTCTGGAGCATCCCGGCTGCAGATTTTTGAAATTCGCAAACAGATCGGTAGATTCGCCCCCTATTGTGAGCCTGTGATCCTGGTCAAAAATAACGCTTGTCACAGTTTCGCAGGTACAGGGCTGGTAGGTAATTCCCAGATCTTTTTCATCTTTGCCCCATACTGTTTTCATTTCACTGGCTTCTGCCTGTATACTCTCCAGATTCACAATGATCCTTGCTTCTTTATTCTTGTAGCGGTTGTCCGCTTTTTCGGACAGATAGTAACTGTCCATCAACGGCTTCTCCGTACTTTTTCCTGCAAGGAGTACATCTTTGTAATACCAGTAGCCATCCTCCTCCAGTTTCCAGAAATCCGTATTATAATGGATTTCGATCATTTCCGGGTCTAACTGCGGATCTTCTGCAAATTCACCGGTAGCACTGCTCGTTCCAAACGTTCTCCTGATTTTCACCCGGACAAAGGAATCCACATTTCCTTCATTCTTTATGTAGACTTCCTTTACCACCTTCTGTCCGGGATCCACATGATCTGGCTGGTTGTAATTCTCTTCTATAGAGTTTTTGTAAGAGGTCATGGACAAAAGATTGATTGCATACTCTGAAACATTCCAGGCAGCCAGTGCGCTTCCCGCTGCAAGTAATATTCCGGTGAGCACAGTTATGAAGACACATGTGAATTTATGCTTCTTCATAGTACCTCTTCCTTTCTGATTAGTTCTGGCTGTCACGATCTACTTCCTGCAGGGTTCCTCCTTTGATTTCTTCATCCAGCATGCGGTACGCCTCAGACTGGGATGCGAAGCCTTTGCTCTGAATTGCCTGAGCCGTTACCTTCAGCTGGTAGTTGCCCACCTTCTGCATCTGTGTCTGGTTCCAGTCTGTCGGAATTACAACATTCGTAAACAAGGTAGACTCTTCCCCAATGTTCAAAATTCCGTCTCCCTTTTCTCCCATATAGTTAAAAACAAGACTGGATGCAGTGGATCGTGAAGTGTCCTTTCCCCATAAAGGATTTACCATAGGATAGGACGCCAGCTGTGCAAGACTGTAGCCCGGGATACGATCCTGGACAAGTCCGGTTCCATAGCCTTCTTTCTTATCATAACTTCCGTTAAATGTTTTATCGAAATAAATAGTTTTGTAAATAAGATTGAGGGTCTGATTGTCTGTAACAGGGCTTCCCTGGCTGTTGAGAATATCCACTGTCATCCGTACATAACAGGGCTCGTCCCCATTTTTGTCCGAGGTGATATTTTTCACGGTAGGATTCTTATATACGGTGTATCCCGGATACATGTTCTTTCCATCGTTGTCTTCCGGATCCCAGCCAGGCTCTTTCAGCCCAATGTCCAGATCTCCTGTTGTAAACACGTTAGTCTGTACTGCGTTCTCAGTAAAATATGCCATTGTATTTCCAATTCCAAATAACATGGCACATGAAATTGCTCCTGCAAACAAAATATTTCTTTTCCCTCTGCTGATTCTCATTCTTGCTTTTCCTTTCTATGCTTCAAAATCAAACAGTCCCGCTTCATAGGCATTTTTCGGATTGTCCAGTCCAAAATACTCTTCTCCTGCCATCTGCTGGAGAACCTGTCCCGAAATTTTAATATCTACTCCGCCGATTTCGCGGATCCACTCCTGTTTCCGGTTATTTACACTTTTATCAACCTGCACCTTTGTAAACAAAGGGATGGTGGTTTCTTTTCTTCCTGCTATATTTCTTTTCAGGACCTCTGAATAGTAAAAACACTGTACGGCATCGCTTTTCGTCTGCCCGGCAAAACGGATCCAGTTTCCCTTTGTCCTGTCATCACTGTCATAATCAATGGCATAGACCTGAACTGCTTTTTCCATATCCCGGGGACTTAAAAGTGTTCCCCTTTTACTTTTATCCGGACAGTTCTCAGAATAAACAAATTGACATTTCAAAGCCACCAACTCATTCATATCCAGTTCCGATGTGTTTGTGATCTGAGGATCCTTGGAAATTACACTTCCAGGAACTGTGAGAAGCGCGCTTTCTGCCTTCCAGGATGGCTCTGTAAGTACCGCATCCAGTCCTTTTTCTCCGGCAAACACCAGCTGATTGGCAATCTGCCCACTATCATTCATATACGCCAATGTGCCGGCTGCACCTGCGCTTAAGCAAAGGACTGATAGCACAAGGGCGATTCCTTTCTTTTTTTTCATAAGAACCTCCTTACATTTCCCCAAAGGCATCTTCCGGTGAAGAAAACCCTTCTGCCTGTACAGACTCTTCATACACCAGAATATCAAAAGGTACCATTTCTTCTTTTTTTACTGTATTATTTATAACAATATTATCAAAAACCGTTTCTGTTCTTTCTCCTGGAAGTAATTTTTTCTGATAATAGTAATATTCATCTTTTCCTGTTTTCCAATTGCTGTTTATAAGCAGCGGCTCACATTGTGCCTGTGCTTCTCCACTGCTAAATGTAACTTTTACCCTGATATACACCGGAATGGAAGAATCATTGACGATGCAGGGCTTTTTCTTAATAACCTGTCCTGGCTGCGGATCCTGCGGAGGGTCAAATTCTTCTTCAATGTGGGTACTGTTTTCTACTGCTTTTATCTGATTTACCCTTTCCTTTCGGTCAATCAGGTAGGCATATGCCATAGAGCCGGTTATTCCCACAGTGAGACAGCATACAAGTGCAAATATCATCCATTTTTTTCTCATGGACCTGACACAGCAGGTTCCTCCCTGCTGCCTCCTTTCTTCTTAAATTTCAGCAGACATAGCTGCAAAAGGCTACTGTTTTAGGACCAGTGCCTGCAAACATACTCAGCACAATGGAATCACCTCCTTTAAAACTTACAAATTCTTGAATAAAACATTAGTGAATTTCTGATCGAAATGATTTTGAAAAATAGAATGATTAAAATAATGTGATTTATGGAATTGAGAAATATAAAAAAGATTATTTCAATTTTTTACAATTTTAACATTATAGTGATAATTAAATAGTAATTAAATGGATTTTTATAACTGAATTAACATATACAAATAATAGATTAGATTGACACGCCGTTTCCGACGCATTGATTAATTGATATAATATCATATTTTTTCAAAAAGTCAATACAGGAAATCTTAAAGAAAAATAAATTTTAAATCTTCGTCCCCGTAAACTGCCGAAACAGCAGCAATCTCCTGTATTAACCTGTAACATACAGATAACAAAATAATTTTAAGCCCGGCCTGGAGCGTGTTTGAAAAAGGCTTTCTGCAAGATGTGCGTCACAATTTGTGGGAGATTTTGCCCGGATGAGGGCGTCGTAGCGGGCTACGACAACCGAATTCGGGTGAAATATACCCCAAAGCGGGGTGTACAGATTGCGGGAATGATCTTTCAAACACGCTCTAGTACTTCACGGATCTTTGCCCGGATCCTCTGCAATGCATTATCTATGGACTTAGGGGATTTGTTTAAAATCCCTGCAATTTCCACATAGCCCTTTCCCTTCAGGTATAAATCCAGCACCTTATTCTCCATTGGGCTGAGATAATCTGAAATTTTTTTTCTCAGATCCTGTGTATTTTCCTGGTCAATGATAATGGCTTCTGGATTTTCCACACTCAGTTCCCAGATCGGACTGTTCTCATCCTCCTGGTTTAAAGACACATAGGAATTTAAAGGCTGGTGTTTCTGACGATTGGAGTTTTGGATGGCACTGTAAATTTGACGGTCGATACACATTCGGGCAAAGGTGGCAAAGGATGCCTCTTTCTCCAGTTGAAAATCCCGCACTGCCTTAAACAGTCCGATCATTCCCTCCTGGATCAGATCATCCGTATCTCCGCCAATGAGAAACATGGCCCGGGCTTTTTGGCGCACCAGGCCTTTGTATTTCTCCATCAGATAGTCTTCGATAGCAGTTTCTCCATGCCGCAGACGGGCAATCAGTTCTTCATCGCTTATTTCATCGAACTTTCCCATAATTCCTCCGGATCTTATTTCATTCTCTGGCGGACTACCTCATAGGCAAGAATTCCTGCTGCAACAGACGCATTCAGGGAATCAATGTCACCTTTCATTGGAATTGCAGCTACGAAGTCACATTTTTCTTTTACAAGACGGCTGACGCCCTCTCCTTCGTTTCCGATCACAACCCCCATAGGTCCGGTAAGGTTCAGGTTGTACATCAGTTCGCCGCCCATATCTGCGCATACAAACCACATGCCTTCTTTTTTCAGCTCTTCAATGGTCTGTCCCAGATTAGATACCTTGGCAACAGGTGTGTAATTCAGAGCTCCGGCAGAGGTTTTGGCAACGGTGGAGGTTAATCCTACCGCATGTCTTTTGGGAATGATCACACCGTGGGCACCTGCAAGGTTTGCAGTACGGATGATAGCTCCCAGATTATGAGGATCCTCAATATCATCAAGAAGGAATATAAAAGGTGGTTCTCCTTTTTCTTTTGCCTTATTTAAAATATCCTCTACTGTGGAATATTCATAAGCAGCCACCTGCGCGATCACGCCCTGGTGCGCGCCTGTCTCGCTTAACTGATCCAGCCGCTCTTTCTGTACAAAATTTATAATAGTGTCTTTCTTTCTTGCCTCACGGATAATGGTGCGCACTGGTCCGTCCTGACATCTGTCCAGAACAAAAAGCTTGTCCACACATTTTCCTGAGCGGAATGCCTCTAAAACCGCATTCCTTCCTTCAATCTGCTCGCTCATTTACAGCCTCCTGTTTGATTGCTTCTGTACTATCACTGTTTGCCGGCCAAAGCCTGTCCAAAACAGTTTCTGCTATTTTATAAGTTTTCTTCCGGGATTCCTTTTCTCACAAGCTCCACAATCCGGGAATAATCTTCCTTCAGGTACAAATACCCCATCAGTGCCTCAAAACCTGTGGCTCTCCGGTAATCTGCCATTGTAGCGTGCTTGGCCATTGTAGGGGAATGTGCATTTCTTCCCCTTTTGTAAACAGCAAGCTCTTCTTCTGTAAGAACCGGCTCCAGAACTTCCATCATCCTGGACTGTGCCCCTGCTTTCACCAGACTGCTGGCTTTTTTATGCAGCTGGTTCACCGGACAATTGCCTTTTTTTACAAGGATGGTCCGGATCACCAGCTCATAAACGCCATCTCCGATATAAGCCAGTGTCAGCGGAGAATAAGTCCGCAGATCCCGGTCTTTTAACCCAAACAGTTCTTTTAATTCGTTTAAGCCCGTTTCCATTTTACTCCTTCACGTGTATCCTTAAGAATGATTCCTTTCGCAAGAAGTTCGTCACGGATCTCATCTGCTCTTGCAAAATTCCTAGACTTTCTTGCTTCCTGGCGTTCCGCGATCAGATCTTCGATTTCTTTATCCAGGATCTCATCCTTCTTCAGAGCCACAAGTCCAAGTACGTCACACAGCTTCACAAGGATTTCAAGAAGTCCTGCTGCAAAAGCAGAGCTGCTCTCTTCTGTTACATTTGTGTTTGCAAATTTAACCAGCTCAAAGACAGCTGCAAGTGCGTCAGCTGTATTGAAATCATCTTCCATTGCCTCTTCGAATTTCTCCACATAGCCTTTCGCTTCTGTAAGAAGTTTCTGCTCTGCCTCTGTCAGCTGGGCAGCTGCTGCATTCTCCTTACGGTCGTTCAGACGGCCTGCTGCCTCTGTGATTCTCTCCAGGGCATTCTTGGAGGATTCCATAAGATCTGCACTGAAATTCAGCGGACTTCTGTAATGTGCGTTCAGCATGAAGAAACGAAGCACCTGCAGATCATACTGCTCACTGATCTCACGGACAGTACGGAAGTTTCCAAGGGATTTGGACATTTTACGGTTGTCAATGTTCAAAAATGCATTGTGCATCCAGTATCTTGCAAAAATCTTGTCATTGCAGCATTCACTCTGAGCGATCTCATTCTCATGATGTGGGAAAATAAGATCCTCGCCGCCGGCATGAATGTCGATCTCATCTCCAAGGTATTTCTTGGACATTACAGAACACTCAATGTGCCATCCTGGACGGCCATCGCACCATGGTGAGGTCCAATATGGCTCTCCTTCTTTCTTCGGTTTCCAGAGTACGAAATCCAGCGGATCTTCCTTCTGATCCTCACCGGAAACCTGAAGTGCACGGAAGCCGGACTGCAGATCGTCCAGATTTTTGTGGGAAAGCTTGCCATATTCCTTAAATTTTTTCACGCGGAAATAAACAGTTCCATCGGAAGCTGCATAAGCATATCCCTTGTCCATAAGAGTCTGGATCATGCTGATCATGCCGTCAATTTCCTGTGTTGCCTGAGGATGCGTGGTCGCAGGCTTTACATTCATGCCTGCCATATCCTTTTTGCATTCTTCAATATAACGCTGGGAAACTTCCTCTGCGGAAACGCCCTCTTCAATTGCCTTTTTGATAATTTTGTCATCTACGTCTGTAAAGTTGGATACATAGTTTACTTCGTATCCTTTATATTCCAGGTAACGGCGAACTGTGTCAAAAATGATCATTGGACGAGCATTTCCAATGTGGATCAGATTGTATACAGTTGGTCCGCAGACATACATTTTTACCTTTCCCTCTTCAAGGGGTACAAATTCCTCTTTCTGACGGGTAAGCGTATTAAAAATCTTCATGGTATTTCTCCCTCCGGTCCTTAATTTCAGTAAAACTTATAACGCAGCCATTCAGCATATGCTGTAAAAATGCTGAATCGCCACATTATTTCTTGTATAAAAGGCAGACTGCCTGGGAAGCGATTCCTTCTTCTCTTCCGGTAAATCCAAGCTTCTCTTCTGTGGTAGCCTTGATGTTCAGACAATCCGGTTCCATGTGCAGCGCTGCGGCAATGTTCTCCTTCATCTGGGGAATATGGGGTGCCATCTTTGGCTTCTGTGCTATGATCACAGCGTCAATATTTCCTACTCCATATCCTTTTTCCTCCAGAAGAGCGGCTACATGCTCCAGCAGTTTTACGCTGGAAATTCCCTCGTATGCCGGATCCGTATCTGGAAAATGCTGTCCAATATCTCCGAGAGCTGCTGCTCCCAAAAGAGCATCCATGATCGCATGAATCAGTACATCTGCGTCTGAATGTCCCAGCAAACCTTTTTCCCAGGGAATCTTCACACCGCCAAGAATCAGGTCTCTGTTCTCAGTCAGTCTGTGTACGTCATATCCCATTCCAACTCTCATAAGATTTTCCAAATTTTGTCCCTGCCTTTCTTTTTGAAGGGGATTCCTGAACAAAGCAAAAAATCCCCATGCTATCGTTGGGTATTATACATGATTTTGCCATAAAAAGCAATCCACTTGAAGTTGAATATCACAGGTAATTCTATCGCCGCGAAACCGTCACTCTCCTGTCAGAAAGCGCTTCATAACGATCCTAATTAAAGAAAGGCCCTCCGGAATAACCGGAAGGCCTGATTTGTTCGCGTAAATTAAACTTCTGCGATTACCTCAACCTCGCAAAGAACATTCTTTGGAAGAGTCTTAACAGCTACGCAGGAACGTGCTGGTTTGTTTACGAAATATTTCGCATAAACTTCGTTAAACTTCGCAAAGTCACCCATATCTGCAAGGAAGCAGGTAGTCTTAACTGCTTTCTCAAAGCTGCTGCCAGCTTCTTTCAGTACTTCGCCAAGGTTCTTCATAACCTGCTCAGCCTGAGTCTCGATAGTATCTCCGCTGATCTCGCCTGTGGCAGGGTCTACCGGAATCTGTCCGGATGTAAATAATACTCCATTTAAGATCATTGCCTGTGAGTACGGTCCGATTGCTGCCGGTGCCTTATCTGTATAAACTACTTTCATGATGTAAATCTCCTTTCGTGATCTCTTTTGTTATCTTCATGCTATCGCAAAAAATTGTTAGTGTCAAGCAATATTTTTGTATGTTTCACCAGTTCAAATAATAATAGACCAACGCCGAGAGCGTCTGAATATGAGAAACAGCCTCTTCCTCTTTTCCCGCATCTTCTGACATGACACATAAAATATAATCGGTTCTGTCCCCATATACAATCGCAATATCATGCTGGCTCTTGTCATTTTCGCCTGTTTTATTGGCAACCTGGATGGCCTCTTTCAACCCTCCAGGGATCTTCGTCCTTGTGTCCTGGTTCAGAAGCAGGGACAGCATCTGTTCGGAAGCCTCCTGGCTCACACATTCCCTGCGGTAAATCTTCTCCAGCAGCCTGCCGCAGTCCTCCACTGAAGTGGTATTGCTGCTGCCAAGCCCCACCGGATCTGTAGCGGAAGGCGCAAGGGTATGAAGGACCGCAGTCTCTTTATAGCCCTGCCCCCGAAGGTACCGGTTTATGGATCTGGCTCCTGCGTTAAACTGGTTGGAAGCCGTCTGCAGCCGTACCATTTCATTGAAGGATTCATTATCGCTGTAAGTTACCATGTTCTCCATCACACGGTACAATTGATTGCTGACCGCATCGCTTGCCGGATCCGCCTTCAAAAGAGTCCCTTCATTTATCCGGATATCCTCCATATTCTCATAGCTGGCCGCCATTGTAAAAGCCTTGATCAGACTTGCGGAAGACATAGCATGATCGTTAATGGAAAACTGTTTGCCGCTTCCCAGGTCTTTTACATATACGCTCCAGTCTCCTTCCAGATCATCAGTGAAAGCTTCCAGGGCTTTTTTCAGATTTTTGATTCCAGGGCTGGTCAGTTCCTGAATGCGGCCACTTTTCTTTACCGTCAGCCCTTCCGGAGTCGTTCCTTCCCCGGATAGAACTCCCGTCTGCTCATCAAAATAATAATATCCAGAAAAGGTCTTTTTGCCAATTTTCATTTCCTGGATATAATGAATGCCACCCTCCTGACAGACGCGGCCGTTTTCATCCACATAGTAATATCCACTTAATTTCACCGTTTCAACCTGCTCTTCCAGGTTACATATCCTGCCGGTTCCAGACAGCCTTCCCAGATTGTTTACCACATAGATTCCGGCACTCCATCCGGATTCTGTATTTCCATCATCTGTTTTCGGAAGGATATCCTCCGAAACCGTCACCAGTCTGGCTTCACCAGCTTTAAATTTTCCAGTCTCATCATGATAATAATAACCGTTGAATACAGTTCCATCTACCGAAAAGTGATCAAAATAATGAATGGCTGGTGTACAATCCCCGGAACCATCTTCATTCAGGCAATAGAACCCGTCACTTTTCAGCAGGTATTTCCCATTGCTTGCAGGAATTGGCAGTATCTTCGCCTCTTCGGTTACAGAAGAAAGGCTTCCGCCACTCTGCTCCTGCGCATACACCGACAGACTTCCTCCCAAAAGCATTGCAGGATCTGCTATACTTCCTGAAGCTCCCGCTCCCAAAAGTACCGCAAATACGGCTACTATATATTTCCATCTGGTCTTTATACTTTTTTTCATGTTATTCTCCTTTGATAAAGGCAGTATAACTGTTTTCCCTTCAGTATGCAACCAGATTTCCTCACCTTTTCTCAAGGCCTTGCCAAAATTTTTGCAGCTGTTCTTCCACATTTGACAGTGTGCATGACTTCCTGTCATTCCATTCTACCGGGAAAAGGCTGCTGTATTCTCTCTGGCGGAAACGCTCATCCAGAAGCAGGATCACCCCGTGGTCCTCTCTGGTGCGGATCACTCTTCCAGCTGCCTGCAATACCTTATTCATGCCTGGATACCTATAAGCGTAATCAAAGCCATTCTCTCCATTTTCAGTATAAAAGGAGCGAAGGATTTCTCTCTCATTGCCCAGCTGGGGCAGCCCGGTTCCCACTAAGATCGCACCGATCAGTTTCTCTCCAAGCAGGTCGATTCCCTCTGAAAAAATACCACCCATAATACAAAAAGCCACCAAAGCCTCCTGATCCTGTTCAAATTCCTGCAGAAATTCCTCTCTTTCCTTCTCTTTCATGGAACTGTTCTGACAGATGCATCTCACCCAGCTTACAGAAAACGATTCCTCATAAACTGCATAAACCTCTTCCAGCATTCTGTAGGAAGGGAAAAACACCATATAATTCCCCTTCTTCTGCCATACCGTCCTGGCAATATATTCTGCAATCTTGTGATATTCCTCATACCCTCTGCGGCTGTACAGGGAGCTTACATCTCCAGCACTTAGAATACAGCGGTTCTCCTGGGAAAAGGGGGATTCTACATAAATGCCATAGTCGTCCTGCCGACAGCTGAGCAGTTTTCTATAATAACTCATAGGCAGCAAGGTGGCAGAGAAAAAAACTGCGCTGCGGCCCTTCTTTAAATATTCCCCAAGATTCACTGCCGGATTTACACAAAACAATTTTAGCCGGAATCGTCCATCTTCTCCATTCTCTGCGTAGATCACGTAGTTCTCATCCACCAGCTCTGCGATATTCAAAAAATTCCGGATGTCAAAATAGAACTGTCTTACCTCATCTTCCAGTTCTACATCTTTATGTTCCTCCAGAAAGGTATCAAATTCCCCCTGAACTTTCAAAGCGGTCATGGTGATCGAACCAGTTCCTGGCAGGATCCGGTAATTCTCACATTCTTCCTGTAATTCCTTCAGCTGGTTGTTCAGCTTCCCAAGAGAACGGTAAATCCGGGGCGCCCTCTCTTTCATTGCTCTGCGCACCAGAAGCACATCCTCCCGGCACAGGGATGCACTGTACATCTCCCTTCCCCGCTCTGCCAGGTTATGGGCCTCGTCGATCAGGAAAATATAATCACCTCCTGCCCCTTCTCCGAAAAAGCGCTTCAGATGTACGGTGGGATCAAACACATAATTATAGTCACAAATGACAGCATCTATCCACACAGCCAGATCCAGACACATTTCAAAAGGACACACCTGCCACTTCCGGGCCTGCTCCTGGATCGTCTCCCGGTCGTATCTGCTCTTCGTAGTCCACAGTTCATAGACCGCATCATTTACCCGGTCAAAATGTCCTCTGGCGTAAGGGCAATGACCAGGATCGCATTTGGTCTCATCCATGAAACACAGCTTCTCTTTCGCGGTTATGGTCACTACTTTGTACTTCATTCCCTTTTCACGAAGCACTTCAAAGGCTTCCTGGGCAACGGTTCTGGTGATGGTCTTGGCAGTAAGATAAAAGATGGTCTCCCCTTTGCCCTCTCCCACTGCACGAACTGCTGGAAATATGGTGGACATGGTCTTGCCTACCCCTGTAGGGGCCTGAATGAAGATCTGACGGTTTACTCCAATTGCATGGAATACACTGCTGACCATCTTCCGCTGGCCTTCCCGGTAGTAAAATGGAAATTCCAGATTTTCAAGCGACTGGTTCCGCTCTTTTTTCCAGCGCAGCTGATAGCTCAGCCATTTATGATATTCGTCCAGAAGCTTCTGGTACCAGTCCTCCAGTTCCTTCATGGAAATCATTTCCCGGAAGCGCTTTACCACTTCCGTCTCCAGATTGGCGTAGGTCATCTGGATTCCAACCTGTGCCAGCCCTTCCTGGCTGCCATAAATATAGCCGTAACACATGGCCTGGGCCTTATGCACTTTCACAGGCTCTGCCAGCTGCTCCACATTGCCATAGATTCCCTTGATCTCATCGATCCAGACTTCTTCCCCTTCTGTAAAAATTCCGTCTGCACGACCCTCCAGCAGTATCCCAAGATCCTCATAATCCGTTTCCAGTTTCAGGGGAACCTCGGCCCTGTAGGCACTTCCCATCTGCTTCTGAAGCTTCCTGTGCAGCCTGCTGCCCTTTAACATGGCCTCTTTATCCATGGTACCTCTGCTGCTGTCAAGGTCTCCGCCCTGCAGGATAAATTCCACCAGATTTCGTACTGATATTCGTGTTACCGGATTCTCCAATTCCATCTTACCGCCTTTTCCACTACAATTTATAATAATTCCAGTATAACACGAATTCTCGTTTCCTGCCTATCCTTTCATGGAAAACTCCGGCATATTGTTCCGGAAACGGAGCGGCAGCATCTGCTTCTGAAGCTTCTCATTGTGTCTTGCCTCAATGGACACACTGTCACAAAACGCCCTCCAAAGCTCTTCATATTCTCCTCGGTCCCCCATGGCATTCCTTGGGATCTGAAGCCGCACCTCTCTTTTTATGACACATTCTGTCCCCTTTCCGTGGCACAGTGCCTTCTGTCGGCCTTCATCATAGATCACCCAGTTTTCGTTTGGGAAACGATTGGAAAAATGAGGGGCAAGAAGGGGCAGAATATCATTCTCCGGCTGGATCTGGGCAAGCAGGAACATTCCGCTGATCTCCCGAAAGCGGATAAAGCCAAAATAGTGATGATATTCCCGCTTCACCCGGAGGGCCAGCTTCACCACCTCATTCACATAGGGATCTGCTAATGCTTCCATAACTTTTGTCTCGCATCTTCCATGGCCCAGTGCCCGGTGAAGTACATAATAAATCGCAGTTCCCCTGTCCGGATCTGCGCCTGCAGCTGCCAGGCAGATCTGCTCATAGGCTTCACTTCCAAGCTTCATCAGGATCGTCCGCATGACCTTGCCCGACTTGCTTCTGTCCGTATCAATCTCCCGGTAAGTGGTAAACAATTCCATATTGGTAGGAAAACTGGTCTGCACCGACACCTTCACTCCTCCCAGACATTCCTTCCAGCCATCATAAACAGCCGAAAAAATACCTTCCAGGGAATCCTCACAGACTAAAATTCTTTTCTCCTGGGTCATATGATCAGCTCCTTTCCTGTGAAATCTGCCGCTGGATTTACCTGGTATACTCTTTTTGCACCCATCTCTTCTCCAAATAAAGACAACTGCCTGAATGCAGTCTTATCTCCCCTAAGTTTCTCTTCGTCCAGAAGATTGCGGACAATATAATTCTCCTCCAACCGGGTATTGTACATCATTTTGCCATTGCAGGTGATAAAATACAAAGCCCTCTTTAAAACCACTCCCATTCTCTTTAAGTCCTGAAAATCCAGGGAGTGGGTCCTGCGTGCTCCTACAATTCGCCTGGCCGAGGTATAACCAATCCCCGGTACCCGAAGAAGCTCATAATAATCTGCCCGGTTGATCTCCACAGGGAAAAATTCCAGATGGGATACAGCCCAGTCTGCCTTTGGATCCAGAAGCAGATTAAAATCCGGATGCTTCTCAGACAAAAGCTCTGAGGCCCGAAATCCATAAAACCGCATCAGCCAGTCAGCCTGATAAAGCCGATGCTCCCGAAGAAGGGGCGGACCAGACAAGGGCATGGGAAGATCCTTATCTTCATTCACTGCAACAAAAGCAGAATAAAATACTCTTTTCAAGGAAAATTTCTTATAAAGAGATTCTGCTACAGATACGATCTGATAATCACTCTCGCCTAAGGCTCCAATGATCATCTGGGTACTCTGCCCAGCTGGCACAAACCTTGGCGCATGGCGGTACAAAACCAGCTCTTCTTTATTCTGGTCTCTCTGCTGCTGGATCTGCTTCATGGGACCAAGAATGGTCTTCCGGCTCTTATGGGGTGCCAGCTTCTTAAGCCCTTCTGCAGTAGGAAGCTCCAGATTCACACTCATACGGTCCGCCAGATATCCAGCCTGGGCGATCAGCTCCGGCGACGCCCCAGGAATGGCCTTCAAATGAATATACCCCTGAAAATGATATTTATGGCGGAGCAGCCTCACTGTACCAAGCAGTTCTTCCATGGTGCGATCCGGACTGCCCTTCACTCCCGAGCTCAAAAAGAGACCTTCTATATAGTTTCTTCTGTAAAATTCCATTGTCAGATGGCACACCTCCTCCGGAGTAAAGCTGGTACGCACCACATCATTAGACGCCCGGTTCACACAGTACTTGCAGTCAAATACGCACTCATTGGTGTAAAGGATCTTCAAAAGGCTGATACACCTGCCATCCTGTGCAAAGCTGTGGCAGATCCCGGCGGCAATGCTGTTCCCCATGCCGCTGCCGTCTCCCTTTCTGTCCACACCGCTGGAAGTACATGCCACATCATATTTCGCCGCGTCTGATAAAATCTCCAGTTTCCGCTTCAAAGTCATTGATTCCTGAATTATCATCCCATTCACAAAGCTCCCTTTTTATATTATCTGTTTGCTCGATTTCTCCATTTCGAAAGCAAGAACATTTGTTCTGTTTTTCTCTTATTTTAGAACATGTGTTCTGTTTTGTCAATATCATAAAACGGGACGAAAAATTTTCCATAAAAGTAATTCCTTTCCCAATCTTCCCGATCTTTTCCCGGTAAATTTTTCACACAAAAAGAGCCACAAACCAGAAGCAGGTCTGGAGCATAAAAATGCCCCTAACTTCTGATTTATGGCTCTTTCTTTCCTTTTTATAAACTCCCGGTGTCAAAAAATCTTTGACGCTCCCGGCCTTTAAATCTGTGTCAGCACAAAAATATCGTAAATTGCTTTCACAGCATTTTCAAAATCACGGTTCTCCACGCCGATGATGATATTCAGCTCACTGGAGCCCTGGTCGATCATCTTCACGTTTACATTGGCATGGGCAAGTGCGGAGAAAATCCTTCCAGCAGTACCACGGGTGGACTTCATTCCACGGCCTACAACTGCGATCAGCGCAAGATCAGATTCCATCTCCACGAAATCTGGCTGAACCAGACGGTGGATTCCGGCGATCACCTGTTGCTCTTTCTCCTCAAATTCGTCCTGATGAACATAGACTGTCATGGTATCAATACCAGATGGAACATGCTCAAAGCTGATTCCTTGGTCTTCAAATACCTGGAGAACTTTTCTGCCAAAACCGATCTCGCTGTTCATCATGGATTTCTCAATGTTGATGGAACAGAAGCCCTTCTTTCCGGCAATACCGGTGATGGTATATTTCGGCTTGCGGCAGGTGCTCTCTACAATGAAGGTTCCCTTGTCTTCCGGACGGTTGGTATTGCGGATATTGATGGGGATTCCCTCTTTTCTTACCGGGAAAATGGCATCCTCATGAAGAACAGTAGCTCCCATGTAGGAAAGCTCACGAAGCTCACGGTAGGTAATGGTCTCGATCACAGCCGGATCCTTGACGATTCTTGGATCTGTTACAAGGAAACCGGATACATCTGTCCAGTTCTCGTACATATCTGCTTTGATCGCTTTTGCAACCAGAGAACCGGTCACATCAGAACCGCCTCTGGAAAAAGTGGTAACCGTTCCATCATCCTTAGCACCATAAAAGCCTGGAACAACTGCATTCTCACACTTGGAAAGTCTCTTGTTCAAAAGCTTGTCTGTCTTCTCCGGATCCAGATTGCCGTTTTTGTCAAAACGGATCACATCCGCTGCATCTACAAACTCATAGCCAAGATAAGCAGCCATTACCTTACCGTTCAGATATTCTCCACGGGAAGCAGCGTAATCTCTGCCGATCTGAGCCTTAAAATTCTCTTTGATCACCTGGAAATCCTCTTCCATGGAAAAATCAAGGCCAAGTCCTTTGATGATCTCATAATAACGGGATTTGATCTCTTCTAAGATTTTCTCAAAATCTCCATCATTTCCAGCTGCGTCATAACAGCTGTACAGAAGGTCTGTTACTTTGGTATCCCCGTCAAAGCGCTTACCAGGTGCGGAAGGAACCACAAAACGTCTGCTCTCCTCACTTCTGATAATCTCTCCGACTTTCTCGAACTGCTCCGCATTCGCAAGGGAGCTTCCTCCAAACTTTACTACTTTTTTCATAATCCTTGTGCTCCTCAAAAAACTTTTCTTCCATTTTATGAGAAAAACCGACTTTTTGCAAGGGTTTTTTCGATTTAATCTGTGAAAGTGTTTATATCCAGCACTTTCAGCTTTTCCCCGTCCACCTTAAAATGGACATCCCACCTGCCAAAAGACATTCCATACTTCCGCTCCGGGTCTTGCTGATAGCCTGGTCTTGGGTCATCTGCAAGAACCGCCAGAAGGGCTTCTCTTTTTTCCACTGGGATCTTCTCCAGATATTCTGCCGGGAACTCCACTTCCAGCTTGTGATCCTGGATCCGGTCTGTGAAACCGCCTGCTGCCTCAGGATGGCTGTCCACATAAGCCAGATAAGGCTTGACATCATAAATCGGCGTTCCATCCATAAGATCTGCCCCGGAAACATGAAGCACCGGACCATCCTTCTCCGTAAATTCCACTCCCTCCAGCTTCACGCTGGAAAGACCGATTGGATTGGGGCGAAAAGGAGATCTTGTTGCAAAAACTCCCTTGCGCACATTTCCCCCAAGCCTTGGCGGACGCACTGTAGGAGACCACTCCTTCCGAACTGCCTGGGAAAACTCCCAGATCAGCCAGATATGGGTATATTCCTCCAGTCCCCGAAAGGCTTCCTGGTTGCGGTATTCTGGTTCAAAGATAATATCCGCCTTTAGTTCCTGTATCCTGCCGCTCTGGTGGGGGATTCCAAATTTCGTTGGAAAATCACTTTTTATATGAGCGATTACTTTCATTTCCATTCTCGTTGCACCTTTATTCCTCTATGCCGCCGTTTACCCTGTAAACAGCAGCTGATCTATTGCTCTATATGTTCTCTTATAAACTCACAGATATCCTCTGCCGCTGCCTTATTCATATTTTTCCGCTGGTTTTCCCGCATCTGCTCTGCAGCCTCCTGATCATAGAGAAGCCGGATTCCAGCCTGCACCTGCCCTTTCACCGTTCTGGCAGAAGTGCTCATGCCAAGTCTTCCAAAAAACTTGCGGTTGGCCGTCTCGCACCCTGGGATGGGATCTGTATGGACCATGGGAATTTCGGCCACAGCCCCTTCCGTAGAGGTCAGTCCTCCAGGTTTGGTAAAAAGCACATCACAGGCTTTCATATAAAGAGTCATCTGATTGGTAAAGCCCAGGATCCTCATTCTTGGCTCTGCTCCAAAGGCTTTTTTCAGCTGATTCTCCATCTTCGTATTACTTCCGCACACGATCACCAGTTCTTCCTCTTTGGTTGCTTTTAACAGAGCGTCCACCATTTTTTTCATGTCTCCGGCGCCCATGCTGCCGCCAGCCGCCAGAATATATTTCTTCTCAGGTGCAAGGCCAAGCTTTTCTCTTGCTTCCTTCTGGGAAATCTCACGCCTGCAGATCCTGGACACCGGGATTCCAAGAGGAACCAGCTTTTCCCTGGGGACGCCTCTTTTCACGCAGGGCTTTATCAGACTTTCATGAGGGGCGATATAATAGTCCACATCCGTCTCCTCCCAGAAGGGAATACAGGTATAGTCCGTCATCACCGCCACGGTAAGAGGCAGCTTCATCCCTTTTCTCTTCATATAGGTGATGGTCTCCGCAGGATAAAGATGTGGCATGACCAGCACATCCACAGGATTCTCTGTAAGATACTGGTTCAGATACTTGGCCATGCGGCCATTCACATAATACACCGGGGACTTTCTTGTCAGCCGGCTTACCAGCATTCCCAGCTTGTATACCAGCCCGAAAAGCTTCGGCGTCTTTTTGACGATCTGCACATACCCGTCGCCCACCAGCCTGGATATGCCTTCTCCAGCCAGCGTCAGGTAATCCATCACATAAGCCTCATCCCCCTGCCAGGTCATGGCTTCTGCAATGGCTCGCCCTGCGGAATTGTGTCCGCCGCCGGTATTGCAGGACAAGATCAATGCCTTCATTGAGTTCTCCATTTCTTTCCATCTGCGTCCTCTGCAGCCTGCGCAGATTCCACATGCTTATACACAACGACCAAGGAAATGATCAGAATCCCCAGCCTTACAGCCCCTTCCCAGCCTGGGAAAAAGGAGGTCACACAGAAACATCCGAAAGTGAGCACACTTCTTTTCAAGTGGGATTTCACCGGAACCACAAGGGAAAAGAAAATATAAAATCCAGCCAGCACAAGAGCCGGCGTCCACCATGGAAAAAGTCCAAGAAGCACGCCGAAGCTTACGGCAATTCCCTTCCCGCCTTTTCCCTTATGGAAAATGGAAAAAGCATGTCCCAGTACCGGTGCTGCCAGCACCCCGGCAAAAAGCAGGGAATCCCTGCCTGCCCGCATAGAGCAAAAATACACTGGCAGAAATCCCTTCAAAAGCTCCAGAAGAAGGACCAGGACTCCACATCCCACTCCTCCAAACAGGAAGGCATTGAAGGTTCCTGGATTTCCATCCTCAGACACTTCCCTGATATCAATATGTTTCCAGATTCTTGGAACTTCGTAGGCAAACAGGATGCTGCCAAGAAGAAATCCGCTTATCATATAAAACAAATATATTTTTTCCACTCTCATTTATGACCGCCGCTTTTTTCCTCTTCCTTGATCTCCCAGTGAAGCAGGAAGGTAAGTGCCGCACGAAGGGCTATGATCCCTGCTACAATTCCGATTTCTTTCCATTCCCGTACCACTACCGTACGAAGGATCTCACTTCCCATTTTAAATTCCAGGCCCATGGCAAGCCCTCTTGCCAGGTAAACACCGGTATCGCTGGCGTGCTTCAGCCATTTGAGAAATCCGGTAATACCACTCCAGATAATAATGGCAACTCCGATAAATTCAAAGATCACAATTGCAAATCCGGCAATATTTTCCAAAACCCATTCCATGGTCCCGGTTATGGTATTCATCATAAGCCACCTCTTTCCAGCCAGGTCACAACCTCTGTGTGGTCTGTAAAACAGAACATTTCCACAGGCTGAATCTCTTTTACTTTATAATTCTTCTTCGTCAGGTAAAGAAGATCTCTTGCCAGGGTTTCCGGATTGCAGGAAATATACACAATTTTCTTCGGAGCCAGCCGGATCACGGAGTTTAAAAATTTCTCGCTGCTGCCTGAACGGGGAGGATCCATAAATACCACATCCGCTTTCTCCCCGGCAGCGGCCATAGCCTCCATAAATTCTCCTGCATCGCCCTGGCGGAAGGAAATATTGACCACCTTATTCTCCCTGGCATTGATCCTGGCATCGCGGACTGCATCTTTATTCAGTTCCACACCGATCACTTCTTTTGCCTTGCCAGCTGCCACAAGGCCGATGGTTCCAATTCCACAGTATGCATCTATCACCTTCTCCTTCCCTGTAAGCCCGGCAAATTCCACTGCTTTTCCGTAAAGGATCTCTGTCTGCACCGGATTTACCTGGTAAAAGGATTTTGGTGAAATGCGGAAGGACTTTCCACAAAGGGTATCACGGATAAAGCCTTTTCCGTAAAGTACGATTTCCCGCTCCCCAAGAACCATACTGGTATTTTTGTCGTTAATGTTCAATACCACCGTACTGATCTCTGGATAAGCCTTGCGCAGTGCCTTCACAAAGTTATTTTTAGATGGAAAAATAGGGGAAGCCACTACAAGGACCACCATAACTTCACCGGATGTAAAGCCACGGCGTACCAGCACATGGCGGAGAAGCCCGTAGCCGGTATCCTCATCATAGGTCTTGATCTTGAAGGATTTCAGCATTCCCCGGATCGTCCGGATGATCTCCTGGCTTTTCTCATCCTCGATCAGACACTGGTCGATAGGCACTACCCTGTGGGAACCAGCCTCATAAATTCCTGAGATAATATTGCCTTTTTTGTCTCTGTCAAATACGGCATGAACCTTATTCCGGTAAAAATAAGGATCCTTCATACCGATCACCGGTTTCACATTTCCAAATTTCTTCAAAAGTCCCTGCACCTGATTGTGTTTCTTCTTAAGCTGCGCAGGATAGGGCACTCCCTGATACTGGCAGCCCCCGCATTTTTTCGCATATGGACAGGCCTTCTGTGTATTTCTTTTCTCCTCCATAAATTCTCCCTCAAACTTCCTCTATTTATCTTCTGATAAGAAAATTATCCCCGAAACATATGGGAATGTCAATCTTATACTGCATTTTTTCTATTTCCCCAATAGGATACCAGTTTCATGGCACAAAGGGCACTTAACCAGCCCACCAGGGCACCTGCCAGGACATCTGTGGGATAATGGACCCCCACATAAAGCCTTGACAACGCGATCAGCACAGCTAGAATAAGAGCTGCTTTTCCCGGCTTTCCCGGATACATCTTATCATATACCACTGCACAGGAAAAGGAAGCACAGGTATGACCGGAAGGGAAAGAATAGTCTTTTAGCTTCGCCACAAGGAGCACCAGACCTTCCACTGCGTCATACGGACGGATCCTTGCAACTGCGGTTTTCAGCACCAGATTTGTCACAATAGAACCAATCACCAGGGCCAGGGCAGCGGTAAAGCCTGCTTTTCGTGTTTTCTTTGGGAATAGCAGCACGATGGCAAGCACAATCCAGAACCAGCCTCCATCCCCCAGAAAGGTAATCCCCTTCCAGAACCAGTTAAACATATCATTTCTTAAATACTGCTGGATAAAAAGCAGTATCTGTGCATCCATATTATGGATCCATTCCAGAATTCCCATTCATTTTCCTCACTTTCTATTTCATAATAAGAACAACCCCTGAGAGCTGCGACGTCTCATAGCGAGACGCAACACATTCTGCGAGTTTTATTCGGCTCGTCTGCCCACGTAAATAACATAACAGGCGGTTCGTGTGATTCGAACCGCCTGGATTTATTCTTTCTCTTTATTCACCTGCATGATACAGGATCTGCTGAAGATATTCACGATTTTGTTCCAGATCCGGAACCAGAACCTGCATGCCATCAATGGTCTGAGGCGTATAGCTTCCATCCTCAGGGATACGGTAAGACTGTATCTCGTCCGTTCCAATACTCATGACATCCATCGCATATCCGGTCATATCCCACAGGGAAAGATCGGTGGTCACCAGTGGAAGCACATCCTTGATCAACCCGCCAATCTCCAGAACATTTAAGTCCTTTATCTTGGCAAAAGCGGCTTTCAGCACATCCTGCTGCCGCTCTGTCCTGCGGTAGTCAGAATTGCCAATGGAACGGTTGCGGGCATGAATCAGTGCCTGCTCGCCATCCAGATGGTTCACGCCTTCCTGAAGATCCCAGTCTGTACGAAGAGGCTGTGGATAAAGAACGCTCTGATCTCTTCCACATATGTAATCCGCTTCTGCCTGGGTAAGCTCCAGGTCGATTCCTCCAACCTTATCCACCAGAACCTTAAAAACTTCGAAGTCCACTTCTACATTGCCATCTATCTGAACTCCGAAATTCTCTTCCAGAGTCTCATCCAGAAGCTCCATTCCGCCATACGCATAAGCTGCGTTTATACGGGTACTGGAATATCCCGGAATGGCAACGTAAAGATCTCTCATAAAAGAGGTCAGGCTGATGGTTCCCTGATCTTTATCCAAAGTGGCAAGGATCATGGAGTCAGAACGCTGACGTGTCTGATCGCCCTGCTTGTCCTGTCCAATGAGCAGAATACTTTTTATATTGCTGGTATCAACTGTAGAATCGTTCTCCTGGGCCTTCACTGTATATACAGCCGAAGCTGTGACTGCCGGGCTCTCCAGTAATAATCCTGCACCAAGACAGATAAGGCCATTTTTCAAAATAGAGGATCTCATCTTTTCACTCCTGTAAGTACGGTGGTCATATAATAGGTATTCGGGTTATGCTTCTTAGCCGATTATTTTACTACAATTGTAAGGACTGCACCATTGGAAGCATTTCCATTGGAATCCACAACATAGTAGGTCAGCTCATAGGTACCTGGTGTATTCACATCCACATTTCCAGTGATCTGGATCTTGCGATAAAGCTCGTTAGATGCATCTTTATCATCCTGGATATCTTTTACATAGCTCAGCCTGTCAATCTGGGTTCCCTTTGCGATCTCAACATAGTAAGTTGTGAGATAGAAACGGGGATCCTGGGGATTCAGCTTGTCAATCTTTGCCTCTTCCCTTTCCTGGGCTTTCTCTTCCTCGGTCAGCTCTGCATCTTCTTCGGAATCCTCTTCGGAAGTCTCATCAGAACCATCCTGTAAATCTTCGCTGTCCTCAGAATCGCTATTGGTTTTCGCAGACCTGCTCTTATTCAATGAGTTCTTATCAGATGCTTCATCTCCGGAAATAACACTTCCAGGCAGAACTCCATCTGATGTCATGTGATAAGTCACTTTTGTTACATTGTTGCTTTTGTCCTTTGCAACATAGACAACCGTTACCTCATCGCCTTTTTCATTTAGATATACGTTTTCAACTGTCAGACTGTCAGATACATCTCCGTCCTTTTCATCAACAGCCTTTACACCTTCCAGAAGGTCTTCAGTGGTCATATCCGCTGTATAACTGTCTTTTTTGCTGTCAGCAATGGTGATCTCAGGTCCCTTGCGGTCCTGGCCCACATACAGCCATCCAAGAATGGCTGTCGCTCCGATTGCCACTGCCGCCATTAAAACAACTAACCATTTACGCATCTCTCATGCTCCTTATACTCGTTTTTATCAGCGACGTTTTCTTGCTTTCTGTTTCTTGGATCTGGACTCTTTCTCAGAATATGGAATACTTCCCAAAACAGACAGACCAAGGTAGCGCTCTACATCTTCTTCGATCTTAATGGTGTCATTTGTCAGATAGATAATGATCACAACAGCCATGGCAATGATCACTCCCAGAAGACCGCCGATCACACCGTTCTTGCCAAGGCTTGGGCTTGCTTTCTCGCTTGGGATATTGGCACTGTCTACTACATTGACAGCCTCGATATCCATTACAGACTGAATATGCTCTGCTGCCATATCACGAATGGCATTTGCCATTTCACTTGCTGTATAAGGATCCTCATCGGACACGATAATTGTTACAATACGGCTGTCTGTAGAGGTCTCTACAGTCAGCTTGCTAAGCAGCTGCTGATAACTGATATCAAGGTTCAGCTGTGCGATCACGCCTTCCAGAACTGTACGGCTCTTAATAAGCTCTGCATAGTCCTTGGTCAGCTGTGTACTGGTCTGCATATCTGCACTGGTCAGTGTATTGCTGTCCTGTTTATTCAGTACCATGATCTTCGTGGTAGATTCATACTGTGGAGTGATAAAAAGCATTGTTCCAATAATGGAGATCACACCCAGAATAATACCAGAAAGAATAATGACTCCCAGTCTGCTGAGGATCAGGTGAAAAATCTCACCAAGATCGATTTCAATTTCATCGTTGTTTGTAACCTGATTTTCCATTCTTCTTCTCCGTTACCCTGTAATTTTCGTTTTTCCCTTTAAAATCTTTCATTATGGATAATACATTCCGGATTACTGATAAAAATCATATCCGCATAATCTGTACCCATCATTTTTTCAATTTTGTCGTAACATTTGCCCATATGGGGAGTACGCTTCGCCATGTCATGACCATCTGATCCTACAAAATCCAGCATTTCTTCTTTAATTACTTTTTTGCAGAAACGCTTGATCGTAAAACCGTCCTCGCCAATGATGCTGTCTGCATTCATCTGGATATACGCTCCCATATCCCTGAGCTCATCAATAAAAACCACGCCGCCTTTTACAACAGAACGGTACCGCTCTACATGTGCAATAATAGGATAATACCCTCTGCGGATCAGCGCCTGTACTCTCTCCCTGATATAAGATTTCTCATCTGTAGTGCGGAATTCTGTAAGTACATAGCGAGAACCTGCCATGGTAAGCCTTTCACCGCTTTTCAGGCAATCTGTCATGTCCATGCTGGAATGAAGCTCACATCCAAGATACATCTGGATCCCGTCTTCCCCAATCTCCGCCGCTGCTTTCCGCAAACGAAGAAACTGCTTCTTCACTAGTTCCAGCGGTGGCTCAAACATATCATACCGAAAATGCGGGGTTGCAATAATGTTACGGACACCATCATCATATTCCTTCTGAAGCATGCGGACAGACAGTTTCAGATCCTTGGCACCATCATCCACACCTGGAACTATATGACAGTGAATATCATAAATACCTTTCATTCGCTTCGCTCATTTCTATTCTCGTATCTTATGGTTTCCTATCTGCAAAGCAGGATCAATACTTGCCGTATTCTCCATACTTGCCATATTTACCATACTTGCCGTATTTGCCATACTTACCATATTTTCCGTATTCCTTGGTGTCTACTTTATTTAAAATGGCGCCAATGATCGGGCAATTGGTCTTCTCAAGCTGGCTTTTGATCTCCTGTACGAAATGATAGCTGATGCTTCCGGACTCGATTACGATCACAGTTCCATCGCAGGAATCTGCTACAACAGCACAGTCGATGACACGTCCAAGAGGCGGAGTATCAATAATAATATAGTCATAGACATCTCTTACAAGACGGATCATGTCCTTAAAGAGACGGCTTCCAAGAAGCTCTGTCGGGTTTGGCGGAACAACGCCGGAAAAAATAATATGAAACTTCGGAAGATTTGTTGCACAAATAACATCAGAAAGTTTCGCCTGTTTGGAAAGGTAGTGGGTAAGTCCCTTTACCTCTTCCTCTACCTGTACTCTACCCATAAGTACAGACTTACGAAGGTCTGCGTCAATTAAAAGTACGGATTTACCGCTCTCTGCAAGGGAAGCTGCAAGATGGAAGGTTACATTACTCTTTCCTTCATTGGGTGTACAGCTTGTAAATGCGATTACCTTTTTGTCAGCCCCGCAAAACTGAATGTTGGTACGAAGTGCCTTGTAGGCCTCGTCCATGGAAGTATCAGCTTTCCAATCGCTAATTTTTACTTTTACCATAATTTGTTTTCACCTTATCTATTTGTTATCCTGTAATGTGTGCCGGTATTCCTTTGTTCTGTTCACTCTGTGAAACCAGACAATTCCCGGACTTTTAGGCGGATGCTCTCTTTATGGACAGTATCCGCCTAGTTATTATACACTACACTACAACTGTTGGCTAGTGTATTTTAACGCTTATTCTATACAAATTTTCACAAAAGTTTCACGGTTTTTTACAACTTTTTGCTTACTCGCCCTGGTTTTCCGCCTGAACATCCACATTTTCTTCCTGAAGATCCTCTGTGACTTCAGAAGACTGGCCTTCCTCAAGCAGATAAACTTCGGTCTCATACACGCCCTTTTCTTCAGCCTCTGCGTGACTTCCTACATAGATATCAATGCGGTTATTTTTGATGGCACCACCGCAGTCCTCTGCAATATATACCTGGCCATCGATCACAACCTTAGAGCCATATGGGATCACAGTAGGATCTACCGCAATGGTCCTGTTGGTAACGGCTGTAGAACCCGTAGAAGTCACACCATTGGCCCAGGGACCGCAGCAGATGCTGCATGGGCAGTAATGGGTGATCCGAAATGTTCCAAGAGGACGCAGGGAGCTGTCCGCGGATGCCATAACCACATCCCCCACAAGGATGCCCTGATCCCCGCCTGTCTGCGTAACTCCTTCTACTGCATCTGCAAAAATTCCGGTTCCGCTGCTCTTATGTATAATGCCAGCCTCTACTGCTCCGTCAGAAGTACTCTCTTCTTCATATCCTTTCAGAATGGAATTTGGAACATAGCCGGTCTGTTCTTCTCCATTCTCATCTTCAAATACAATCCTGCTCCAGGTATCCGAAATGGTTCCAGTACGGCTGACCTCATCCTCTGCCAGTACTTCCCCGATCACGTTTCCCTCTTTTCGTCCAGGATAGTCCAGTACATCTGTATCTTCTGCAATGGTAACTGTATCCTGAACTGCAGTTACTTCAGATTCCTCTATCTGTGCTGCCTCTGTAACCGTTTCAGAAGCAGCCTCCTCGCCCCATGCCGAAACAGGCATTAATGTGGACGCACACAAAGCCATAATCAATATCTTTTTCTTCATGGATCTATATCTCCTAACTTGTCTATTCTCTTTTTGACTTTCCCCTACTCTTTGTTATCATAGCACAGCACTTCCTGTATTTCAAACCCTGTCCGGCTTTTTCTTATTTTTTCACATTTCCTTTCTTTTTTTGAAAAAGCATTTGACAAAAAGGCGTTTATACTGTAAAATAATTATTGCCGTCGAGATAATTAATCGACTTATAATGAAAATGCGATAGTGGCGTAGTTGGTAACGCGCGACCTTGCCAAGGTCGAGACCGCGGGTTCGAGCCCCGTCTATCGCTCTGGAGCTCCGAAGTGATCGGAGCTTTTTTTGTGTGTGGAAACTTTAAAAAAATATTTTTTATGTATTTCTTCCTATAATTAATAAGATAAGAAAAGCCCTGCACAGACAGCCTGGGAAACAAACGCATCTGCCGTTGATCCCGGAACATACGTTTTTTCGTTTCTGCTTCTGTACAGGGCTTTTCTTTTTATTTCTTTCAAATACTTCTTATTCTGACTCTTAATGATGGAACAGTCTGATTCCGGTAAATGCCATCGCCATATTGTATTTGTTGCAGGTGTCGATCACGTCTGCATCTCTTACGGAACCACCTGGCTGTGCAATGTATTTTACGCCGCTCTTATGTGCTCTCTCAATGTTGTCACTAAATGGGAAGAAGGCATCGGAGCCTAAGGTCACCTCTGACATCTGATCCAGCCATGCGCGCTTCTCTTCCTTTGTAAATACCTCCGGCTTCTTAGTGAAGGTTTTCTCCCAGTTTCCATCTGCCAGAACATCCATGTACTCCTCGCCGATATAAACATCAATGGCGTTGTCACGCTCTGCTCTGGAAATGGTATCTTTAAATGGAAGGTTCAGTACCTTCGGGCTCTGGCGGAGGAACCAGTTGTCAGCCTTCTGGCCTGCAAGGCGGGTGCAGTGAACTCTGGACTGCTGGCCTGCACCAACGCCGATAGCCTGCCCGTCTTTTACGTAGCATACGGAATTGGACTGGGTGTATTTCAGAATGATCAAGGAAACTTTCATATCCCTTTTCGCTTCTTCCGATAATTCTTTATTCTCAGTTACAATGTTGGAGATCAGCTCATCATCAATGGCAAGCTCCTGTCTTCCCTGCTCAAAAGTAACTCCAAATACCTGCTTATGTTCCAGTGGAGCCGGTACATATTCCGGATCGATCTGGATCACATTGTAGTTGCCTTTTTTCTTCTGTTTCAGGATTTCAAGAGCCTCCTCTGTGTATCCTGGAGCGATCACACCGTCGGAAACCTCTCTCTTGATGAGAAGTGCAGTGTCCTTATCGCATACATCCGAAAGGGAAATAAAATCACCGAAGGAAGACATACGGTCTGCGCCCCTTGCACGTGCATAAGCGCAGGCAAGCGGGGAAAAGTTCTGCCAGTCCATATCCTCTACCCAATAGATTTTTGCAAGTGTCTCTGTAAGCGGAATGCCAATGGACGCGCCTGCCGGGGAAACGTGTTTGAAAGAAGTAGCTGCCGGAAGTCCGGTTGCCTTTTTCAGATCACGTACCAGCTGCCAGCCATTAAACGCATCCAGAAAATTGATATAGCCAGGTCTTCCGGAAAGTACTTTGATTGGCAGTTCACTTCCATCCGCCATGTAGATCTTAGATGGTTTCTGATTCGGGTTGCAGCCATATTTTAATTCTAATTCTTTCATGATGATTTCCTCCATTTTTATCCAAAAACGAATTGTCTTAAGTATCTTATATTTTTTACGAAAAGAATTTTAGAAAAGGCTTTCTGCAAGTTTTCACATACAGCAGAATGCTTAGTGATTTTTATTAATGATCCTGGATTCATATTTACCAGTCTCAATGTCGATATATCTCACAAAAAGAGAAACCTTGTTGTCTTCGTTCAGGCTCTCCCACAGCATGTTTGCAAATGCATCCATGTCATCCGGGATCTGAACCAGCTTTGGCTCGCCTTCAAAGCTTGGCAGCGGGTTTCCATCACATTTGTAGGTGTGGATGAAATGTCCCTCGCCGGCCTTTGCATTCTGGTATGCGAAGGTGTAACGGTTGCAGGAGGATGGATCTCCGTTGTTGCTCTTCAAAATAGACATTGCATAGCTGTAAGAACCGTTCTCCACATGCATGATTCCGGAAATACGTGGTGTGTAGTTTGGTCCGTCCGGCTCAAATTCTCTGGAACGTAAGGACTGCTCAAAAGTAAGCTGCTGGTCCATACCTTCGTAAATGGTATCTGTCTGGTCACCGTTTGTTACAATAGTTTTATTTCCAAGGACACGGACAGGTGCATAAATGATCAGGCTTGGATCTACCAGCTTGGAAGGGTCAAATGCCTGTGTGCGGATTCCCTCTCCGTCCTCCACAAATACACGGTTGCGGCTGTTCTCGCTTCTTCCCATAATGAAATAGGCTGCAACTGCCTTGGTTCCATCGGTGCTGCGGCCAATGATGATTCCTCTTCCCGGATAAGAATTTCCTTTCAGTTCTTTGTCCAATGCTATCATTTCCATGCAGATGTTCTCCTTTCGAAATCACATATAAGTAATAAATATAAAAAAACGCCTGGGAAGCCCTTCATCCAGGCTGCCCAGGCGGTCGGCACAAAAATATCTACTGCACTCCCTGTGGGTATCCCCACGATCCGCCAGTCATGCAGTTCTTTTTTATACTACAATATTTTTTTTCCTATTTCAAGATGGGAAATCTTTTTCTTTTATATACAATTTTTTTGGCGTTACGGTTCACGCCCTTCAAAGCAGAATCCTTCGCAATGTACGAAAAACCAGACATTCCTCTCCTGGGATTTTCCGCTTTCCTCTTCTCTAGGAAATGCCCATCAGTCCCTGATCTACTGTGATCTGTGCACTGATATCTGCTTTCATCTGCTCCCACGCATCCGGGTGGTCCACATAATACTTGGGACACTCCTTGCCTGTCACATCATAGTGCCGGATCACCTGCTCTGAGGTCAGTCCGAAACGGGCACAAAGCCAGGCTGCAAGCCTTACCACGGAATCATAGGTTGCCTGCTCAAACACTCCGGTATCATCCATATGACAGCACTCAATGGAAATACTGTCCACATTCCGGGAATTGGTGGCATAGGACATCTCCGAAGTAGGAATGCACTGGATCACTTCCCCCTCCAGCCCTACTACGAAATGGCTGCTTACCTTAGCCTCATGGGAGGTTGCCAGATTTTCGAAATAATCCCGGTTATTCTGGGCTGTCGCCCCCGGATTGGCCGTATAGTGAATGGCTATGTAATCTACCTGGTTTAAAGGCAGCTGTGGTCTGGAATATTCATTGGGCGTCAGCAGCTGCACATCTATGTAGGGTGCACCCTCTGCCATCCATTCTTCCGGTCCATAGCCATCGCTTCCATCTGTCTCCTGTGAAGTCTCTGTATTTTCCTCCTGCTTCTGTCCATGTCTGACCACCAGAATGATGATCCCGGTCATAAACAGAAACAGCAGGATCACCAGAAATGCTACTCTTTGGTTTCTCTGACGGATTCTGCCGGCCTTATCCAGTTTTTCTCTTTTGTGAAAAGAAGGCCGCCTTGAAAAAGACGGCCTTGCTGATTTTCTTGTCATTATTTGTCATCCACACTGTAGTTCGGTGCTTCTTTTGTGATGTGAATGTCATGTGGATGAGACTCTTTCAGGGAAGCAGCGGAAATCTTTACGAATTTACCGTTCTGCTTCAGAGCTTCGATATTCTCTGCTCCACAGTAACCCATACCGGAACGAAGTCCTCCGATCAGCTGGAATACGGTATCCTCAAGGTGTCCCTTGTATGCAACACGTCCTTCCACGCCTTCCGGAACAAGCTTCTTGGCGTTCTCCTGGAAGTAGCGGTCCTTGCTTCCATTCTCCATGGCTGCAATAGATCCCATTCCACGGTATACTTTATATTTTCTTCCCTGGTATAACTCGAAGGTTCCCGGGCTCTCGTCGCATCCGGCGAACATGCTTCCCATCATACAAACGTTTGCACCAGCTGCGATTGCCTTGGTAACATCTCCAGAGTACTTGATACCACCGTCTGCAATGATCGGGATACCATATCTCTTGGCAACCTCATAGCAATCCATAACAGCTGTGATCTGCGGTACACCAATACCAGCAACCACACGGGTAGTACAGATAGAACCAGGTCCGATACCAACCTTAACTGCATCTACGCCAGCGTCGATCAGGGCCTTGGTAGCAGCTCCTGTAGCAACGTTTCCTGCGATAACCTGCAGTTCCGGATATGCGGCCTTGATCTCTCTTACTGCACGAAGGATATTCTCTGAATGACCATGGGCGGAATCCACAACGATCACGTCAACATTTGCCTTCACAAGTGCGTCTACACGGGCAAGCACGTTGGCAGTGATACCAACAGCGGCACCGCAGAGAAGACGTCCCTGCTCGTCCTTAGCAGCCAGAGGATATTTGATCTGTTTCTCAATATCCTTGATGGTGATAAGTCCTTTTAAGTTGAAATCATCATCTACAATGGGTAATTTCTCTTTACGGGATTTCGCAAGGATTGCTTTCGCCTCATCTAAGGTGATACCTTCTTTCGCTGTGATAAGGCCCTCAGATGTCATGGACTCTTTGATCTTCTTGCTGAAATCTGTCTCAAACTTCAGATCACGGTTGGTAATGATACCTACTAACTTCTTGCCTTCTGTGATCGGGACACCGGAAATACGGTATTTTGCCATTAAGTCATTGGCATCCTTTAAGGTATGCTCCGGAGATAAGAAAAATGGATCTGTGATAACACCATTCTCAGAACGTTTAACCTTGTCTACCTCGTCTGCCTGAGCTTCAATAGACATGTTCTTGTGAATGATACCGATACCGCCCTGACGTGCCATGGCAATTGCCATATTGTACTCCGTAACGGTATCCATTCCTGCACTCATCATAGGAATGTTCAGTTTAATCTTCTTTGTAAGGTAAGTTGAAACGTCGACCTGATTCGGGATTACTTTAGAGTACGCCGGAACTAAAAGGACGTCGTCGAAAGTAATGCCTTCACCAATGATAGTACCCATTGCTTTTCCTCCCTTGTCTTATTGTGTCTTTGGTTTGTAGATTAGTGTAGCAAAAAACTAAAAATGTGTCAATCTAGTAAATTAGTCTAAAAATACTTTGCTTGGAGCAGTATTTCTCATGGTTTTTACTAATGTTTCATCTGGCTCGATAATCACTTTACAGGTATCTGCACCATCACGGCAGATGATCGCAAAGCGCTTATGTTCCGGATTACCGGAGGAAAAATCCTGTACCTTCAGCTTCTGGTTGCTGTTGTAATAGTCCATTCTGTGGGAGTTAAGCGGTGCCATAATGTCACATTCTGTGATGTTCAGGCTTTTTACCCTTTTTCTTTTGGACTTTGCCATGATCTTGTCAATGTCAAGCTCTCCGTTTACAAACAGGTACTCAAATTCCAGGTCTGTTCCCGGAAAAATGAAGAGATAAGCACAGACGCCAAGTACAATGGCAACGATCAGAAGCAGCGGCATGATAAAAAGGCCAGCCAGTACAAAAAGCACGATCAGGGCGATCACACCGCCTTTTTCCAGCCTGTCCTTTGCAGTCCGCTCCTTTTTCACAAGCAGCTCTGAATACAAATCGCTCATATTACTATTCTCCTTTGTTTTTTCGTGCCCGGGTTTCTTTCACTTCTTTTTAAAAAAGTTATCCCGGCACCGTATTGATTTTAGTATAACACACAAAAGGGCCAGCGTCTATGACACCGACCCTTATGAATTCTAAATTTTTCGTAAAAAACAATCCATTAGCGGAATTTTTCACTCTATTTTTCTGTTCCTGGAAATTACATCATTCCCATGCCCTGGCCACCTGCTGGCATTGCCGGAGCGTCTTCTTTGATGTTTGCAACAACAGACTCAGTTGTAAGCAGAGTAGATGCAACGCTTGTTGCGTTCTGAAGAGCACTTCTTGTAACCTTTGCAGGATCAAGGATTCCCTCGTCTACCATGTTTACATATTTCTCATTCAGAGCATCAAATCCAACACCTGGCTCAGACTCTCTTACTTTATTGATGATAACTGCGCCTTCCAGACCAGCGTTAGCTGCAATGCGGAACAGCGGAGCTTCCAGTGCTTTCAGGATGATGTTTGCACCAGTCTTCTCATCTCCCTCAAGAGTAGCTGCAAGTTTTGCAACCTCTTTGGAAGCGTGGATGTATGCGGAACCGCCGCCTGCGATGATTCCCTCTTCAACTGCTGCTCTGGTAGCTGCAAGAGCATCCTCCATACGCAGTTTTGCTTCTTTCATCTCTGTCTCAGTAGCTGCACCAACACGAACGACTGCTACGCCGCCTGCAAGTTTTGCAAGTCTTTCCTGAAGTTTTTCTCTATCGAAATCAGATTTTGTCTCCTCGATCTGAGCACGGATCTGGGCAACACGGTTAGCGATTGCTTCTTTATCTCCCATACCATCAACGATAACAGTTGTCTCTTTTGCAACTTTAACGGATTTTGCACGTCCTAACTGAGCCATTGTAGCGTCTTTCAGTTCCAGACCTACTTCGTCAGAGATTACAGTACCGCCTGTAAGGATTGCGATATCCTGAAGCATTTCTTTTCTTCTGTCGCCATAGCCAGGAGCTTTGACTGCTACTACCTGGAAGGTTCCTCTTAATTTGTTTACGATCAGGGTTGTAAGAGCCTCGCCCTCAACATCCTCAGCGATGATCAGAAGTTTGGCACCAGCCTGTACGATCTGCTCCAGTAACGGAAGAACTTCCTGGATATTGGAAATCTTCTTGTCTGTGATCAGGATGTATGGATCCTCAAGGTTTGCTTCCATCTTCTCCATGTCTGTGGACATGTATGCGGAAATGTATCCGCGGTCGAACTGCATACCTTCTACAAGATCAAGCTCTGTATGCATGGTCTTGGACTCTTCTACAGTGATAACACCGTCGTTGGAAACCTTCTCCATTGCGTTTGCAACAAGCTCTCCAACTTCTTTATCTCCAGCGGAGATAGATGCAACGTTTGCGATCTGTTTCTTTCCGCTTACTTTCTGGCTCATGTTCTTGATTGCCTCTACAGCAGCGTCTGTAGCTTTTTTCATACCGCGTCTCATAACGATCGGGTTAGCACCTGCTGCCAGGTTCTTCATTCCTTCGTGTACCATTGCCTGGGCAAGTACAGTAGCGGTTGTAGTACCATCACCAGCTACATCATTTGTCTTGGAAGCAACTTCTTTGATCAGCTGAGCGCCCATGTTCTCGAAAGCGTCCTCAAGCTCGATCTCTTTTGCGATTGTAACACCGTCGTTTGTGATAAGCGGAGCACCGAACTGTTTGTCAAGTACTACGTTTCTTCCTTTCGGTCCAAGTGTTACTCTGACAGTATCAGCAAGTTTATTTACACCAGCCTCTAATGCGGTTCTGGCTTCTGCACCATATTTAATCTCTTTTGCCATGATTGATCATCCTCCTGATTTCAAGTTATTTACTATGATATTCAATTATTTCACAATTGCAAGAATGTCGCTCTGTTTTACAACGATATACTCTTCACCGTCAAGCTTAACCTCTGTTCCTGAATATTTGGAATAGATAACCTTGTCGCCGGCTGCAACTTCCATCTTAACTTCTTTGCCATCTACTACTCCGCCAGGTCCTACAGCGATTACTTCTGCCTGCTGGGGTTTCTCCTGTGCCTGTCCCGGAAGAACGATACCGGATTTTGTTGTCTCTTCTGCTTCTAACTGTTTTAATACAACTCTGTCACCTAATGGAACTAATTTCATGATCTATGTCCTCCTTTAGAATTATTTTTCTTTTCTTTACTAGCACTCATTATTGCTGAGTGCTAATCACTGTCCATTATATTATTGAATTCTGTGATTTTGTGCAACTCTTTTCATTGTGGTGTTTTTAAGTATATTCTTTTTTATGCTCTTTTATTCTCTCTTTTTCTCGCATTTTCTCACTTTGATAATTTTCTGAAACTTTTTGCCCACAAAAAAGAACTGCTTCCCCTTTCTTCCTGGGAAAAGCAGTTCTTCTGTTTACCATTTATCAAATTTTATCCGTGAAACCTATCAGGGCTTTTTATTTCTCTGTGCCTTGATCTCCTCCAATTCATCAAAGATCACTTCATTGAGGACTTTGATATAGGTTCCCTTCATACCGGAGGATCTGGACTCGATCACACCTGCACTCTCGAATTTACGGAGTGCATTTACGATCACTGATCTGGTAATGCCTACCCTGTCCGCAATCTTGCTTGCAACAAGGATTCCCTCATCCCCGTCAAGCTCGTCAAAAATATGGATGATCGCTTCCAGTTCAGAGAAGGAAAGGGTGTTAAAGGCGGATTTCACAACCTGTTTCTTCCGGTCTTCCTCTGCATTCTCCTCGTGTACAGCACGCATCATCTCAAGACCCACTACTGTGGTGCCATATTCACTGACAATAATATCCTCAATGTCATACGGACGGTCCTTGCGGTACATAAATACAGTTCCAAGGCGCTCTCCTGCAATATCAATAGGATTGATGATTCCCTGATAGCTGCTGGAAACATGCTCAAAACCAAGTGTCTGAAGATTCACGTTCTCCTTGGTGGATAAAACACCTAAGAATCTCTCATTCAGCAGAGGGTCAACATGACCGCCCACCTCATCAGCTATCAGTTCCCGGATTTCCTCAACACCGGGGCAGAAACTAACGCCGAGTACCTTACCCTTCTTACTGAGGACCAGGATATTGGAACTTAAGGTATCCATCAGAACCTGGCAGATATCATTAAAAACCACCTTACTGGAACTGCTGTTATGCAGAAGCTTATTGATTTTTCTTGTTTTATCAAGTAACTGAACGCTCATTTTGTCCTCCCTTCGCTTTTGTTCCGTTAAATTCACTTGTTACTCTAATACTACACGTTTTTCGAACTATTTACAAGCTATTTTTTACTATTTTTCAATTTTGTTTAGCTTTTCTGAAAATATTACGTTTTTGGAACTATTCACCAAACAACGGCAGTAATAGTTTTGCGTAAAGTCACGTGCAAGCACAGTCTTTGGCTCACTGCCCGCGTAAAAAAATCCCCCTGCAAAACAGTCATCCTGCCCTGCAAAGGGAACTTTTTCCAAATTGTTGCAGTTCACGGCTTAACCAGCCGCATAACCTTAATTTTCTTTTTCGTCTTTTGGCTTTGCTTCTACATAGCCGCAGGTTTCCTGGCTGCACACCAGTTTATTTCCCTTTTCCACCATGTAGCTTCCGCATACCGGACACTTCTTGGCAGACGGCTTCTGCCAGGACATAAAGTCGCACTCCGGATTATCCTCACAGCCGTAATATTTACGGCCCTTCTTCGTCTTCTTCAGAACCACTTCCTTGCCGCACTTCGGGCAGGCTACGCCGATCTTCTCATAATAAGGCTTGGTATTTCTGCACTCCGGGAATCCAGGACATGCCAGGAATCTTCCGTGAGGACCATATTTGATCACCATGTGGCGGCCGCAGTTGTCACAGACTACATCGGTTTCCTCATCATGAATGTCAACCTTCTCCAGTTCCTCCTGGGCCGCATCCACATCATGCTTCAGATCCGGGTAGAAATTACGCACAACCGTCTTCCACTGTACGGTACCATTCTCCACACAGTCCAAAAGCCCCTCCATAGTAGCGGTGAAATTCACATCCACAATACTTGGGAATGCCTGCTTCATAATGCTGTTTACCACCTCACCAAGCTCTGTCACGTAAAGATTACGCTGCTCCTTGGAAACATAGCGGCGGCTGATAATGGTGGTGATCGTCGGTGCATAGGTACTTGGACGTCCAATGCCAAGCTCTTCCATGGTCTTTACCAGGGAAGCCTCTGTATAATGTGCCGGCGGCTGGGTAAAATGCTGCTCCGGCTTTAATTCCTTCAGTTTCAGCTTCATGCCCTTGGTAAGGCTCTGGCTTAACACATTTCCCTTCTTCATGTCCTCTTCCTGCATATAGACAGAAAGGAAACCGTCAAATGCCACCTTGGAAGCAGATACGGTAAAGGTATACTCGCCAGCTGCCACCTTTACAGAAGTGGTTTCATATCTGGCCGGTGCCATACGGCTTGCTGCGAAACGCTTCCAGATCAGCTGGTAAAGACGGAATTGGTCTCTTGTAAGGGATTCTTTTATCTGTACAGGTGTACGGCTGATGTCAGTTGGACGGATTGCCTCATGGGCATCCTGGATCTTCTGTCCCTTCTTCACTGCCTTGGCGGACTCTGCCACATATTCCTCTCCATACTGGCTGCCAATATAACTTCTTGCAGCTGCATCTGCCTCGTCGGAAATACGGGTAGAATCTGTACGAAGATATGTGATCACACCCACGGTGCCGCTGCCCTTGACGTCAACACCTTCATAAAGCTGCTGGGCCAGACGCATGGTCTTCTGGGTGGAAAAATTCAAAGTCTTGGATGCCTCCTGCTGCAGCGTACTGGTAGTAAAAGGAAGAGGGGCATTTTTGATCCGCTCTCCTTTTTTCACCTCAGAGATCTCAAATTCTTCGTTTTCAAGCTTCTTAAGGATTTCCTCCATTTCGGCCTTGTTATGGATATCCATCTTTTTGTCTGTTCCATAAAACTTAGCTTCCAGAGGCTTTTTCTCTCCCTCTACCAGGAATTCACCATTCAGGCTCCAATACTCTTCCGGGATAAAAGAGTTGATCTCCTCCTCCCTGTCACAGATGATACGAAGTGCAACAGACTGCACACGGCCGGCACTTAAACCACGCTTTACCTTGGCCCACAAAAGGGGGCTGATGGTGTAACCAACCATACGGTCCAGCATTCTTCGTGCCTGCTGTGCATCCACAAGATTCATATTCAGTCCCCTTGCATGCTTCAGGGAATCCTTGACTGCAGTCTTTGTGATCTCATTGAAGGTAATTCGGTGCATTTTCTCAGGATCTTCCTTCAAAGCCTGCATCAGATGCCAGGAAATTGCCTCTCCTTCACGGTCGGGGTCAGTTGCAAGATAAATCTTATCGGCCTTCTTGGCAGCCTTGCGAAGCTTGGCAAGCAGCTCTCCTTTTCCACGAATGGTAATGTATTTGGGCTCGAAATCGTTTTCAACATCTATTCCAAACTGACTCTTGGGAAAATCACGAACATGTCCGTTAGACGCCTCTACTTCATAATTTGCCCCAAGAAATTTCTTAATTGTCTTTACTTTTGCAGGTGACTCTACTATCACCAGATATTTAGCCATACTACCTCTCCTACTTTGTATTGTAACTGCGTCTTACCTGCACAGTTACTTTAGATCAAAACTCGTTCCTGCAGATTATCCCCCTGATAATCTGTAGTACTGTCTGCCAGTCTCTCCTACAAGCCCCATAAGCTGAAGCTCCGTAAGAAGAGCGCTGACTTTTGCCGCTGAAAAGCCTGTTTTTCGTATCAGATCATCCAGGTTTTCAGGTCGTAAATCGAGACCACTATACACCAAATCCAAATCTGGCGCAAGCCCCAACTTCTTTTTTTCCATATTTTGAGGGTTGTTTTTTGCTTCGATTCCCCATTCCATAAGCATGATTTCCGGGCTGTAGGCAATTCCTGCGCCGTCAAAGATCAGCTTGTTGCAGCCCCGGCTCAGCTCCTCTGTCACCGCCCCTGGAAGGGCATAAACACTGTGTCCGTGCTCCAGGGCAAAGTTTGCCGTGATCAGGGAACCGCTTTGTTCCTTTGCCTCCACCACAAGAACTGCATCAGAAAGTCCGCTGATGATCCGGTTTCTTGCGGGAAACGCCCAGTTCATAGGCGGAGAACCTGGCGGAAGCTCGCTGATGATCCCGCCGCCCTTCTCCAGGATTCGCTGATAAAGCCGCCTGTTGGATTTTGGATAACACACATCCACGCCGCTTCCCAGTACTGCAAAGGTAGGGGTATCTGTATCCAGTGCCCCCTTATGTCCTTCTGCGTCAATTCCTCTGGCCATTCCGCTGATGATCTGTACCCCATACTTAGCCATGGTCCTGGCATATTTGAAGGCCTGGCATCTGCCGTAGGGACTGCACATGCGGGCGCCGATCACCGCTGCGGAGGGCTTTTTCGGATCTGGCAGGTTTCCAATGTAGTACAGTTTTTTGGGCATCCCGGAAAGCTTTCGAAGCCGCTCCGGGAAGTTAGGATCCTCTTTGGTGATACACTTGATTTTTGGGATTACTTCCATACTAAAATACCTCCTGAACTACGTTTTTATGCCTTCATCCTTTGTATTTCTTATCAAACGCTTTATAGGTAAGTGCCTCCGCAACATGTCTCGTATGTATCAGCTCCTCACCTTCCATGTCCGCAATGGTCCTAGAAACCTTCAGGATCCGGTGATAAGACCTGGCGCTGAGCGCCATAAGCTCAAAGGCATCTTTTGCCACCTGAAGGGCATGCTCCGTCAGCACACAATATTTCTGGATCTGTTTTCCGGACAGTTCCCCGTTAAAACAGATTTTCTCCTTTTCATAGCGTTTCTGCTGTATTTCCCTTGCTTTTTCCACCCTTTTCCGGATAACGGCCGAACTTTCGCCCGGTTTCTTCCCTGAGATCTGGGAAAAATTTACAGGCGGCACATCTGCACAAAGATCGATCCTCTCAAGGAGGGGCTGGCTGAGCTTATGAAGATAATGGCTGACCTCGCCAGGTGTGCACCTGCATTTGTTCATGTCTGGGTAATAGCCGCAGGGACAGGGGTTCATGGCTGCCACCAATATAAACCCGGCGGGAAACACATAAGTCCCACTGGCCCTGGAAAGCTGAATCTGCTTGTCCTCAAGGGGCTGGCGCAATACCTCCAGGCTTCTTCTTGTAAACTCCGGCATTTCGTCCAGGAACAACACGCCCCTGTGCGCCAGTGTCACCTCCCCTGGTCCTGGAATTCTGCCGCCTCCAGCCAGAGATGCAGACGAGCTGGTATGGTGGGGATTTCGAAAAGGCCGTACCTGGATCAGCGGTCTTTTTTGACTTAAAAGCCCTGCAATACTGTAAATTTTCGTAAGTTCCAGACTTTCTTCAAAAGTGAGGGACGGCATAATAGTAGGAATCCGCTTCGCCAGCATGGTTTTGCCAGCGCCCGGCGGACCGATGAACAAAATATTATGAAACCCGCTTACCGCAATTTCAGCCGCTCTTCTGGCACTTTCCTGCCCACAGATCTCCGAAAAATCCACCGGGCCGGTCTCTGTAATACTACCATCCCGCTCTTCTTCAGAATGCATCCTTTCTTTTTCAAAAGTCTCCGGATCTGAAACGAATTTCAGAACCTCCCCAATATTGCGGACACCAACCACCTTCATATCCCGCACCAAAGCAGCTTCCTCAAAATTTCCCAAAGGGATCATGCAATACCGGCAGCCAAGCTCCCTGGCCCGAATCACTCTTGGCAGCACACCAGAAACGCTTCGCACCTCTCCATTTAAGCTCAGTTCTCCCACTACCAGAACCCCCTTAAGAAGCTTTGGATCAAGAAATCCCGCTGCTGCCAGAACCGCCGCAGCTACCGGCAGGTCAAATCCTGCCCCCTCTTTTTTCAAATCTGCCGGTGCCAGATTTACCGTCACCTTCTTGGGCGGCAGACTGATTCCATTATTTTTCAGCGCAGTACGCACTCTGTCCTGGGCTTCTCTCACCTGGGTACTTGGAAATCCAACCATGGTGAAACAGGGAAGCCCGTCACTTACATCCGCTTCCACCTGGACCGGGCATACCTCCATACCGGAAATTGCCGCTGATAAAACGCTTGCAAACAATCTTATTCCTTTCTGCAGATACAGTCTGTCCCCGTATTTCAAACCATTCTGCCATCAAAAACTTCTCTGGAATAAAAACGAATAAAAGATCAAAAAATGATAACTGTGAAAGTACCGCACAGTTATAAAAAATGCTGCTGGGCTGGCTGAAAACCAGCCCCTAAAGACATGCTTTAAAGATATATAAAATTCATTATAGCCCATTTTGCTCTGAATTGCAATAGTGCATTTCGTTCTGATTTATACTTTCGGAAAGGATTCTCCAAAAGGAATCCCACAGAAGAAAAAGAGGTGAACCAATGAAATTTCAGAGAATTCAGGACCTTCGGACAGACGCCGACCTGTCCCAGAAACAGATCAGCGATATCCTGCATATCAGCCAGCGTTCCTATTCCCATTACGAAACCGGCTCCAGGAATATCCCAATTGAAATGCTGATTCGTCTTGCAAATTATTATGAGACCAGTATTGACTATCTGGTTGGACGCACCGATAATAAAAAGATGCCAAAATGAGGGGGACTCTGGTCCCCCTCATTTCAGACTGTAGACAAACTTGGTGTTGGGTGTTATGCCCAGCACCATTTTTCTTTTAAAACTTCTTTTCTTTTTATTTTTTTCAAAATCAACAAAAATCTGGCTGT